>DASRJG010000153.1:0-3051 GCA_035649595.1 Candidatus Polarisedimenticolaceae bacterium | reverse complement strand
ATGGTCTCCGCGCAAGCCAAAGGCGCGGCCGATGCCATCGAGGGGGGGATGGAGTTCGTGACGATCTCTTGCGGCGCCGGGGTCTCGTCCCTGGAAACCCAGCATCTCCTCAGCCCGCTGAGCGGCTCGATCAGGCGGAGCTTTCGGACAGTCGAGCCGGACGGCGGCCGCACGAGCGCCCCCTGCCTCGCCGCCCCAGGCATCCGGCGGCGCGAGCCGGTGGTGTGGAGGATCTCGGCGAACGCCGTCGCTGAGCCCACCGACGTGTTCTGGTGGAAGGGCGAGACCTGGTTCGCCCTGCCGTCGGTCAACGGGGCCTGCTGGGTCCCGGAGCGCATGTTCCCGGAGGCGGAGCGTCCGGACGAGATCGGACGCGGCGCTTCGGAAGGCGTCGAGGTCGATGTCCGACTCGACGCCGCCGGGAACAAGGTCGCCGACGCCCTCGCGCGCGAGGGCTCGGTCGTCGGGATCGAGGACGGCGTGCTCGCCGTGCGGGTCGATGTTGCCACGTACACGAAACTGGTCTCGGGTTCCCCGGATGAGGAGGATCCTTAGCCCACGCGCTTCGCCAGGCGCTTCATCCACTTGCGGAGCACGGGATGCGCGCCCGGCAGGTCCTCCGCGAGCGAGGCGATGTCGGGGCCGAGCCCGGCGAACACGTCTCGGTTGACGAACGAGTGCCGCTCGGACTGCGTGGCCCGGACGAGCGCGCCCAGCGCGGTGGAGGCGCTCCCCTCCTCGTAGTCGCGCTTGTACGGGTTCCCGTCCATCGCGACCGCCTGCTCCCAGTCGGCACGCATCCGGTCGAGCAGGAGCGCGCGTGTCTGCGCGACGTCCCGCGGCGAGGGCCGGCGGGTCCTCGCGAGGTCGATCGTGAAGGCCAACAGGTCGCCGTCCGCAAGATCGGTGGACGCCGGCGCGAGCGTGACGTCGCGGAGGTCGTTCTCCACACCCGCGTTGGAGATCGACGCCCTCCAGCGCTGCCCCCCCGCAAGGAGGTCGAGCGGGCGCAGGCCGTCGTAAGCGGCGGCGAGCTCGGTCCGGCCGCCGGCACGAACCGCTCCGGATGCGGTCCGGTCGTCCCGCGTCGATCCGTCGAGGTCGGCGAAGCGGGCGTCGACGCGGAGGTCGCGGCGGCTGCGGTTCGCCACCCTCAGGACGAGGCGGACGCGTCCGTCGAGGCGGTCGGCATCCACGACCGCGTCCCCTTCGATCTCGAGCGGCCGGGACACGTACAGCGGCACGCTGGCCTGCTCGTCCCCGATGGAGACCTCCACGCTCCCCTGCGTCCGCGGCGCCGTGCGATCGCTCACCGTCAGCTCGAGCCCGTCGAGCGGGACACGGCTGCGCGCGGGGAAGCGTATGAGCGTCGAGGCGCCCGCGACGAGCTCACGCCCGTCCGCGCGCAGCTCGAAGGTCCCGGGAGCCCCCCCGTAGTTGACCAGCTCACCGCGAAGCCTCACGCGCTCGCCAGGCTCGATGACGCCGTCGTCGTCGCGTTCTTCGATCCGCAGGGTTCCGGCCTCCGGAACGGCGCTGTGCGCCCAGTGCGCGAACGTGGCGTCGTAGGCCGCGGCGTACGCGCGGTCGTAGAGAAACGGGAACGACGTCGCGGCCGCGGCGCGGACTCCGGCGTCGAACCCCTCGGCGTACCCCTGCCGGTAGTTCCACTCCGCGTCGACCGCGACCCCGTAGCGCCAGCCGTCCGCGTAGCCGACGCGGAAACCTGCGTACGTCGACCTCGGGTCGGTCGATGCGAGCACCTCGTCGAACCGCGCGAAGAAGGCGACGCGGAAACGCTCGCGCTCGCCGGGGCCGAAGCGCGACCAGTAGGAGCCCGCGCGCTGGCGGTCGCGCCAGACCGAGAACGCGTAGCCGGCATCCTTCCAGGCGCCGTCGTAGACCCGGCCGCCTCGCACGTCCTGCGACAGCGACGCCGGCTCGACGTCCCAACCTTCCACCGCGATGCGGGCCTCGCGTCCGAGTCCGGGCGCCGACGCGATCGGCATCGCGATGAAGACGTCCTCGAGGATCGGAGCCGCGCCCCATGGTCCGGCGGGGAGCAAGCGTGCGACGTCCCCGCGGGACCGCGCCGCAGGCCTGCGGCGTGGATCGCGCGAGAGGTCCGAGAACTGCTCGCGGACGCTCTCCGACGCGGCGCGCGACGCGGCGTCCTGCGCGGATTGCTGCGCGATCTCGCCGCCGAGCGCGAGCGCGCGGGGGTCGAGGCGTCCGTAGCGGAACCCTTCGCTCCAGTCCCAGCCGCCGGGACGCGGGTCGCGCATCGCATCGCGAAGCCCGCGGTGGAACCCGGCGCGCCAGTACTGTCGCCATCCCCACTCGTGGACGGCCTCCAGAGCCGTCCTCTCCCCGGCGATCTCCGCCAGACCCTCGACGTCCACGAGAGACCCGGAGGGACGGGCGACGCGCGCCGAAGCCGTCTTGGGCGCCGTTCGCGCCGGGAGCTTGATGTCGTCCGGAACGTCGGGAGCCTGCGGCGCGGCGATCTCGGAGCGCTGCGCCGTCGCGCGAGGGTCGCGCTTGAACTCCAGCGGCACGCGGGAGCGCTCGCGCTCCGGGGCCGCGGCTCCCGCGAGAGACACGATGAGGATCACGGCCGACCCGATCCATCCGACGATGCGCTGGCGCTGCATGGCGTCCTCCCGCCCGACAAGCTCGGGCCGGAGACGATCCAAAGCAACCCGGATGCCCGGGGAAGCCTGGCGGCGGCGCGGTATTCTGTGCCCCTGCGAGGCCGGCGGGCGACGCCCACCGTCCTCTGCGGAGGCCGCATGATCGAGTTCGTCCGGAGCTGGATCGCGACGCACGCGCCGAACGCGCTGCGCGTCGCGCTCATCCTGGTGCTCGCCTGGATCATCGCGCGGATCCTCCGCTCGGTGATCCGGCGGATCGAGAGGATCGCGGACGACGGCGATCCCGCGACCACGACGGAGCTCGAGAAGCGCGCCCAGACCGTCAGCCGGATCCTCAGGCAGGCCTCCGCCGTCCTCGTCTGGTCGGTCACCATCATGCTGGTGCTCGGCGAGCTCG
>DASRJG010000152.1:0-13859 GCA_035649595.1 Candidatus Polarisedimenticolaceae bacterium | reverse complement strand
GTGAACCCGCTCCGTCCGGTCCCGCAGTTCGCCTCCACGCCGTCCGCCGCACAGTGGTTGTGCCGCGGAGGAAGTCTCCCGTGATGGAGGTCGAGGTACCACTCCCCCCAGTATTTCTGGAGGAACTCGTCGTCCGGCCGCAGCGCCAGCGGCTCGAGGCTCCCGTCGTCCTTCGGCGTGATCACCGCGTCGAAGGTCATGTTGCAGCCGAGCGAATCCGCCAGATCCCGGATCTCGAACAGCTCGTGCTGGTTGAGCTTCGTGATCGGGCACTTCATCTCGACCTTGATTCCGGCCTCGCGCATGTTGCGGATGCCCTGCACGGTCTTCTGAAACGAGCCCTTGATCCGCGTCAGCGCTTCGTGCGTCTCGGCGACCGCGCCGTGAACGGAGACCTCGACCTCGAGCGGCTTCAGGTCCGCGACACGCTTGGTCATCGCCTTGTCGGCGAGCAGGTAGCCGTTCGAGTAGATCCGGAGCGCCATGCCCAGACGGCGCCCTTCCGCTGCGATCTTGAAGAAGTCCTTGTGGCAGAGCGCTTCGCCGCCGGTGAGGGTGAGATAGAGGACGCCGAACTCCGAGACCTTGCGGAGGGTCTCGAAGATCTCCGGCGTCGTCATCTCGCGGCGGCCTTCCGGCGAGTTGTAGCAGAACGTACAGAGATGGTTGCAGCGGAACGTCAGCTCGAACTGCGCCGTGAGAGGGATCGAATCGGCGAAGGCCTTTTCGACGAGCTTGCGGTAGGGCGAGATCTGCTGAGCCGATTCGGTCATGAGGCGGTGTCCTCCGCGAGCATCCCTTCGCGGCGGAGCTCCGAAAGGAACGTCGTGACGTCCTCGCGGGCGTGCGCGACGTCGATGTCGAACTCCTCCGCGACGGCGGCCACGAGGGTATCCAGGTCTCTCGTGCCGTCCAGCATGGAAAATACGGCGATTCCGACGGGATTCAAGACCTTGACCTCGGCGCGGCCGGGAATCACGACCAACCCGCCCTCGTCGCCGATCTGGCGGAACGCGGTGTCCGGGTGGCGCTTCGGCAACGTCGGGAGCGCATTCATGCCCTGGGATCTCTCTTTCTTTCTGTTTTTCCCCGGCGGGGAGCTTCGAAAGTGTACGTGCCGGGTCCCATTTCCGCAACGGCGATAATCTACGTCGCGCCACGGTCGTTCGCTCGTGTCGAAACCGTCACCCGGCGGGTTTCTCGCGGACACCCCGGCTATCGCAGATAACCCAGACTCTTCAACCGTTCCACCATCTCCGGATCGTAGTCGCTCGATCCCTCGTCCTCGGGGCGCCCCCGCCGTCCCCAGGTCGCGATCGCGGGCGCGGCCGGATCGGCCCGCTCGAGGCAGCGCGCGGGGGGGGCTCCTCTCATCTCCCTGCTGACGGGGAGGCCGAGCATCCTCAGCGCGACGGGGGCCACGTCGAGGTCCCCGATCGGCGGGCCCACGCAGGCCGGAGCCGCGCCTCCGCCGACAACCGCGACGAACCCTTCGGCTCCCGGCCCGGCGCTGCGCCCGGGGTCCGCGACGAGAACCATCCGGTCCGCCCCCGCGCGCGCGAAGACCGCGCCGTCGAGCCAGCGCAGGTAGGCCTCGATGGTGACCTCCGCTCCCGGCCGTCCCGCGGCGCGCGTGCGAAGGATGTCGAGCCCGGGCAGATAGACGAACGCCGAGCCCACCTCCGGGTCGTCCAGGAGGCCGAGGTGCGTGCGCCAGGCGAACGCGTCGATCAGGAACGACTCCCACGCGAGCGCGAGGAGCTCCCCCGGGACCGCGGCGAACGATCGGTCGAAGTCTCCCCGGAGCTCGGCACGCTCCGCGGGAAAGTCCCGGGAGAGGCGCGTGAAGAGGGACGCGGGCGCGGTGTCCCGATCCTCCGCTGCCTCGGAGAGGAGCTTGGCGAGCACGCGGTCGGAGACGACGTACCCCCGCTCCGGGTCCCCCGCCGTCCCTCGGGCCGGCCACGAGGCCCACCATCCCACCGACGACGAGGGACGCGCGAGCCCCGCGATCTCCCAGAGCGTGCGCACGCGCCGCCCCGCTCCCGAGGCCGGGACCGTGCGGCTCGGGAGCAGGAAGCGCAGCGCCGCCTCGAGCGCGGCGGGGCCCGTGCGCTCGGCGATCGGGCCGGCGACGCCGGGAAGCGCGCGCCCTCCGACCGCGCGGACGCCGTGCTCCTCCGCCCCCACGCCCGTGAGGATGGTCGTCCAGACCTCGGGAGGCGCGAGCGCGGGATCGCGGTGTTTCGGGAACAGCGCGCCGCTCGCGAACAGCGAGAGCAGATGGTCCAGCGCCCCTCGGTCTCCCGCCGACTCGACGAGACCACCGTCCAGCCCGTCGACTCCGATCATCACGACGCGCGCGAGCGTCGGAGGGATCACGAACGGCGAGGCGGGGATCGCCCGATCGCTCGCCCCTCCGTGCGGGACGAGGAAGAACGCCGCCGCGATCGGGACGAGGACCGCGAGCACGAGCAGGGCGGGGCGCCGGTTGCGATCCGGGACCTCTCCGGTCTTCCCGACGATCCGTGCGAGCGACACGATCCCGGCGAGCCACGCGACGAGCGCGGTCGCGCCGACCGCCCCCGCGAGGAAGAGCGCGTCGCTCCCGAACCCTCCTTCGGGCCGGCCCCGCGCCCATGCGAGGACGAGATAGGCGAGGACCGGGACGGCGACGAGGAGGCCGGCGCGCAGCGCGTCCGAGCGACGCGCGCCGCGACGCTGCGCCCAGGCCGACGCGAGGGCGGCCGCCGCCAGATCGAGCACGAGGAGCGCGACGCCGGTCAGGACGGCGAAGTAGAGCCAGAGGACGAGCGCGTCGCGCGCCCCCAGGGCCGGCCGGTTGGCCGCGACCGTGGACGCCGCGAGCAACCCCCCCAGCAGCGGCGCTCCGATCAGCGCCGCTTCCAGGCTGGTGCGCCACCCGCCGCGTCCGCCTCCGGCCGCGAGGTCGCGCAGGAGGAACCTTTCCAGCGGACCGTGGAGGTATCCGCGCTCGACGAGCTTCCGGCGGATCTCCTCGTAACGCTCGGTCATCGGGCCCGCCTCAGCGGTCGCGCTCGCGCACCCGCTCGGCGAGCCCGGCGAGGACCGCCGCGCGGCGTCCGAACGGCTCGAGAGCCGCGAGGCTCGCCCCGATCAGCTCGTCCACGAGGCGCCGCGCGCCGTCGATGCCGCAGAGGTTGACGAAGGTCGTGCGGTGGCGGTCGAGCCCGGCGTCCTTCCCGGTCGTCTGCGGATCGCCGCTGTAGTCGAGGAGGTCGTCGGTGATCTGGAACGCGAGCCCGAGGTTCTTCGCGTAGCGGCGCAGGGCCTCGGTGTCCCGCGCGCGCCCCCCCGCCGCCACCGCGCCCAGCTCGGCCGCCGCGATGAACAGCGCGCCCGTCTTGTGGCTGTGGATGTACTCGAGCGCTTCGAGGTCGATCCGCTGTCCGGTCGCGTCGAGGTCGGCGACCTGGCCGCCGATCAGCCCGGCGGCCCCGACGGCCTCCGCGAGCGTCGCCGTCGCCAGCACGCGGGCGCGGTCCTTGAGCCCGCCCGACGCCTGGAGCATGGCGAAGGCGCCGTTGAGGAGCGCCACCGCGGCGAGGATCGCGTTCGCCTCCCCCATCGCCTTGTGCAGCGTCGGCTTCCCGCGCCGCAGCGTCGCGTCGTCCATCGACGGAAGGTCGTCGAGGATCAGCGAGGCGGCGTGGACCATCTCCACCGCGCAGGCGAGCGTCAGAGCGTCGTCGCGATCCCCCTTCAGCAGATCGCACGCCGCGAGCACGAGGATGCCGCGATACCGCTTCCCGGGCAGGAGCAGCGTGTACCGAATCGCCTCGTGGAGCGACGGCGGCGGCGTCCCGAGCGGCGGCACCGCGCGCTCGAGGGCCTCGTCGACCAACGCCGCGTTCTCCGCCAGATAGGCCGTCAGCTCGGAGCCGGCGATCGGCGTCATCCGCCGCAGTCTAGCAGGGCGGTTTTGCTACGGGAGGGCGAGCCGCGACCGGAAGAACGCGACCACCTTCTCGTGATAACGGGCGAGATCGTCGGCTCCCAATCCGGAGGCGCGCGTCGCGGGGAGCGTGATGAGGTTGCGCTCGGCGTCGCGCCGCTCGGGGAGCGTCGCGTACATCGCACGCATCGACTCGTCCAGCCGTCCGTCCCCCGCCGGCGCGACGAGGAGGAGGTCGCGCCCGGCGAGCTCGGGAAGGATGTCCGCCGCGCGGCGCTCGTCGAGCGCGGCGCCTGCGACGATCGGGAAGAGCGCGGCCGGGAGCGCGCCGAGGTGCTTCGCCCCCCACGGCCAATCGGGAAAGACGTGGCGGACGAGCGTCGCCCGCGCGTCCGGCCAGAGGCCGTCGAGGACCAGGACGCGGAGCGCGGGACGGTCCGCGGCCGCGAGCACGGCGGCGTTGGCCCCCATCCCGGCGCCGAAGATCCCGATCTTCCTCGTGTCCACGGTGCCGGCCGGAAGGTCGCCCAGGTAGTCCACGGCGCCGAGGACGTCCCGGGCCTCCTCGACGCCGAGGGTCGCGTGCGAGCCCCCGCTCCCGCCGTGCGCCCGGAAGTCGAACGCGACGACGGTGAAGCCGGCCTTGTTCACCGCGATCGCGAGGTTCATCAGCGCGTTCTTGCTCTCGCCGAGGTCGTGGCAGAGGACGACCGGTGGACCGCCGGGCTTCCCGCGGAAGAGCCACGCGTCGAGGTCGGTCCCATCCGCCGACTTGAACGTGACGTCCTCGACCTTGGCCAGCGCGGCCCCGAGGTTGACCGGAAGCTCCGGCTGGCGCTCGGGTCGCGTCACGCGGTGGACCTGCGCCGCGGTCATTCCGAGGGCGGCGACGGCGCCGATCGCCGCGACGAGCAGGGCGGTGCCCGGGGGGGTCCGGAAGAATCGCATGCCCGGCGGAATATAGGGACGGCCGCCGCCGCGTTACAAGGCGGCGCTCAGGGGACGCCGAGGGCGGCTTCGAATTCGGCGAGACGGGGGATCGAGAGCTCTCGTCCCTCGAGACGCAGCTCCCTCGCGATCGCTCGGGCCTCCTCCCTCCGTCCCGTCGCGGCGAGAACGGTGGCGAGGCGGTAGCGCGGCTCCCCGAGGGACGGCGCGAGGGCGATCGCCTCCCGGTAGGCCGCCTCGGCACGGTCCAGGCGGCGCGCGGTTGCGTACGCGTTCCCCGACAGGAGGCGTATCCGCGCGCTCCCCGGGTCGGCCTCGATCGCCCGGTCGAAGCTCGCGATCGCGGCGTCGAGGTCCCCGGCGAGGAGCTGCGCCACCCCCTCCTGCTCGCGCCGCGAGGCCGCGGGGGGGACCAGGTGGGTGCGCGCGGGATCCCACGGGTAGATCTCGAGGATCTCGGGGGACGGGTCGGCGACGAACGCGGGCTCGACGTTGTCGACCTCCAGCCAGTTTCGCAAGGCCGCGACGTGGGTCACGGCGCGGCGCGTGAACAGGTCGGCGAGGTACGGGGTCGGATCGGTGTCGCGGAGGTGCGCGATCGCCTCGTCGAGGACCAGCCCGGCCACGTCCACGATCCGGCGGCGGGAGTAGTAGGCGATCGCGCCGATGTCGTGGGTCGCCACCACCGCATCCGGGGACGTGTTCGCGGCGAGCCAACGCCCCGCGGCTTCGTGACGGACCTGGTGGTAGCGGCAGAGCGCGACGTACGACCGCGCACCCGTCCGCGCGGCCGGGATCGCGAGGAGCACTCCCACGCCCAGGAGCGCGACGGTCGCCGCGCGCCTCGGGGCGACGCGATCGAGCAGGTGGCGAGCGGCGGCGACGCCGACGATCGCGGCGGCGGGGAGCACGGGTACGAGGTAGCGATCGAACCGGTGCCCGAACGGCAGGACCAGGGCGTAGGCGAGCGGGAGCGCGACGATCCAGCCCGCCTCCGCGCGCAGCCGCGGCGCCCCGGCCGCGCGGACGATCCCGACCACGAGGAACGGAGCGAGCACGATCCAGGCGCCCGTCGCGACGAGCGGCAGCACGTCGGAGCGGAGGAACGCCTCGCGCGAGATCGCGCCGTAGTAGGCGGTCTTCGCCGCGAACGTGCTCGGAAGCCACCGTCCCCCCAGCGCGAGGTTGAACCCGACGTACCCGGCGACGAGCGCGGCGAAGGCGACGAGCGCGCCGGGCCGCGGGCGCGTGCGCGACATGAGGAGATCGATTCCGATCACCGCGGCGAGGAGCAGCGCCTCGGGCCGCACCCACGCCGCCAGGCCGAGGGCGGCGGCCGCCGTCCGTCCGCGCGCCGAGGCGTGCGCCCAGAAGGCGACGGCGATCGCGAGAAGGAAGAGGCTGGTCTCCATCCCCGACGCCGCGAGCGCCGCGAGCCTCGGATCGAGGCCGCAGAGCAGCACCGCCACCGCCACGCTCCCCGGCGGCTCCCCGCGCGCGCGGGCCCAGGCGGCGACGGCGGCGAGGAACCCGGTCTGGAACAAGAGGCCCAGCGCGAGCGCCAGGACCTTCTCGCTCGGGACCGCGCGGATCCCGGCCGCGAGGATCATGGTGTACAGCGGCGAGGTCGATCCGGAGGAGACGGGGTCCCACGGGCCGTAGGCGAAGCGGCCGGTCTCGGCCAGCGTCCGCGCGTACGTCAGGTGGATCCACGCATCGTCGAGCGGGAAGCCGTCGGCGCCGTTGGCCCGGCGCGCCGCGACGGCGAGCCCCACCGCGACGATCGCGCCGGCCGCGACGGCAAGGAGAGGAAGCCCGCGCGCCGCCGCGCGCGCCGTCACCGAGGGTGAGCCCAGAGCGCGATCGCCCGCGCGACCTTCGCGCCCGCCACGCCGGCCACGGATTCGGGCGGAGCGCGCTTGACGGCTTCGACGCTGCCGAACGTCCGGAGGAGCTTGCGCGCGGTCGTCGGGCCGACGCCCGGGATCTCCAGGAGCGCGGTGGTGAGCGTCCGGCGCGTGCGCCGGGCGCGGTGCCGCTTGATCCCGAAGCGGTGCGCTTCGTCGCGGATCCGCTGGACGAGCTGGAGCGCGGGAGACGCGCGGTCCAAGCGGACCGGTTCCCCTCCGCCCTCGAGGTAGATCTCCTCCTCCCGCTTCGCGAGCGAGATCACGGGAAAGGTCGGCAGCCCTTCGCGGGCGAGCGCGCGCACCGCCGCGCCGAGCTGCCCCGGGCCGCCGTCGATCAGGACGAGATCGGGGAGCCTCCTCCCCTCGGCGATCAGTCGCCGGTACCGGCGGGTCACCGCCTCGGCGATCGAGGCGAAATCGTCGGGTCCGGTGACCGACTTGATGTTGAACGTCCGGTAGTCGGACGGTTTGAGCCGGCCGTCCTCCCAAACGACCATCGAGGCCACCGAGTCGGTCCCGTGGATGTTCGACACGTCGAAGCACTCGATGCGCCGCGGGGCGTCGTCGAGGCCGATCGCCTCCGCGAGCGCCTCGGCGGCTTCCACGCCGTGGCTGTGCCGTGCGCGGAAGCGCGCCTCGAAGGCGAGCGCGGCGTTCCGCGCGACCAGACCGAGGAACCGCCGCTTCGTGCCGCGCTCCGGCACCCGCAGCGCGACCTTGCGCTGGGCCCGCTCCGCCAGCCACGCGCCGAGCAGCGCGGCGTCCGCGGGGAGGGCCGGCAGATAGATCTCCGCCGGCGGGGGCGTCTCCGCGTAGAGCTGGAGCAGGACCTGCGCGTAGAAAGCGCCCGGCTCGAAGTCGAGGTCCTCGAAGGTGAACTCGCGGCGGGCGGAGACCTTCCCCGCGCGCATCTCGAACACCTGGAGGGCGAGCTGCCGCCCCTCCACGTGGTGCGCGAGGTAGTCCTGATCCTCGAGCCCCACCGACGCGATGTTCTGGCGGACCGAGAGCTGCTCGACCGTGCGCAGGGTGTCCCGGTAGCGGGCCGCCTTCTCGTAGAGCTGCGTCGCGGACGCCTCGTCCATGCTCCGGCTCAGCGACGCGGTCAGCTCCTTGTGGCGTCCCTCGAGGAAGAGCCTGGCGTTGGCCACCGCGCGGCCGTACTCCTCGGGGGTCGTCTTCCCCGCGCAGGGGGCCAGGCACTGATCCAGATGGTAGTAGAGACACGGGCGGCGCGTGCCGTCGAACACCTCGTTGCAGGTGGCCACCTGGAAGAACCTCGGGATCATCTTCAAGGATCGCCTCGCCACCGACGCCGGGATGAACGGTCCGAAGTAGGCGTTCCGGTCGAGCCGCGCCCGTCTCACGAGCGACACGCGCGGATAGACGTCGCCGAGCGAGAGCTTCAGGTAGGGGAAGTTCTTGTCGTCGCGGAGGATGACGTTGTACGGGGGGCGATCGCGCTTGATGAGGTTGGCCTCGAGGATCAGCGCCTCCATCTCGGTGTCCACGACGATCGTCTCGAGATCGACGATCTCCTCCACCAGCCGCGCCGTGCGCGGCGGATGAGCGGCCCCCTGCTGGAAGTAGGAGCGCACGCGCGAGCGCAGCGACTTCGCCTTCCCGACGTAGAGGAGCTCCTTGGCGGCGTTGCGATACAGGTAGACCCCCGGCCGGTCCGGAAGCGCGGCCAGCTTCTCTCGCAGGGGAGAGGGATCGGCGGGTGGCACGGAGACGATTCTACGATCTGCGCATAAGATCGGCCGCCATGCTGGTCCTCCTCTTCGCCGCCGCATCCTTCCTCGGCGCCTCCCTCCTCTTCCTCGTGCAGCCGATGGTCGCGAAGATGCTCCTGCCGCTGCTCGGCGGAAGCGCGAGCGTCTGGACGACCTGCATGCTCTTCTTCCAGGCGGGACTGCTCGGAGGCTATCTCTACGCGCACCTCCTCACCTCGCGCCTCGGCGCGCGGCTGCAGGTCGCGACGCACGCCGCCGTGCTCGGCGTGGCGCTCCTCGCGCTTCCGATCTCGCTGGACCGGCTGACGCCGCCCGCCGGCACTCAGGCGCCCCTGCCGTGGCTGCTCGCCTCGCTCGCGATCGTCGCGGGGGCGCCGTTCTTCGCGCTCGCTTCGACCGGCCCGCTGCTGCAGCGGTGGCTCCACGGGACCGACCATCCGTCGGCGCGCGATCCCTATCACCTCTACGCCGCGGGGAACCTCGGGAGCTTCGCCGGCCTGATCCTCTACCCGGTCCTGCTCGAGCCGCTCCTCCCGCTCGCCACGCCCGGCGCGCGCATGCTTCCGCCCCGCCTGGTCCCCTGGAGCCAGTCCGGCCTCTGGGCGGCGGGATACCTCGTGTTCGCCGGATGCGTCCTCGCGGCGGGGGCCCTCGCGCTCCGGCGGCCGGGTCCCGCCTTGCCGGAGGCCGCAGGGGGCGCGCCCACGACGCGCGAGCGCCTGACGTGGATGCTCCTCGCGTTCGTCCCGTCGAGCGCGGTCCTCGGCGTGACGCAGTACGTCACGGCGGAGATCGCCGCCGTCCCTCTCCTGTGGGTGATCCCGCTCGCCCTCTACCTCTTGACCTTCGTCGTCGCGTTCTCTCCGCGGGTGACGCTCCCCCCGCTCTGGATGGGGCGGGCCGTGGCGGTCGCTGTCCTGGCGACGGCCGCGAGCATGACCCTCGCCGTGCGCTCGCGCGGCCAGCTCCTCGTCGCGATCCACCTCGCCGGACTCGTGGTCATCGGGCTGGCGCTCCACGGGCGGCTGGCGGCGTCGCGTCCGCGGGCGAGCCGGCTCACCGAGTTCTATCTCTGGATCGCCGCCGGGGGCGCTCTCGGCGGCGTCTTCAACGCGATCGTCGCGCCGCTGGCGTTCAAGACCGTCGCGGAGTATCCGGTCGCGCTCTTCCTCGCCGTCCTGCTTCGTCCACGCCCGGCGGAGCGGGTGGCCTCACCGCGCCCCTGGGCGCGCGCTCTCGATGTCGGGATCGGGCTCGCGGTCGGGACGCTCCCCCTCTCCCTCGGGCGGTTCGCGCCCGACGTCGCCGGGCCGGTGAGCTGGCCGCTCGTCGCCCTCTTGGCGGGCGTTCCGGCGCTCCTCTGCCTCGCGTTGATCGCATGGCCGCTCCGGTTCACGCTCGCCGTGGGGGCCCTGCTGGTCGCCGGCTGGTGGCAGATCTCCGCTCCGCGCGCGAGCCTCGATCGCGAGCGGACCTTCTTCGGCGTCCACCGGGTCGTCCCCACGCTCGGCCCCTGGTTCCGCGAGACGCAGGCGGGCGCCATGGGTCCGCCGAAACGCCGCGAGTTCGTGAGCTTGCTCCACGGGGGGACGTGCCACGGCATGCAGGCGGTCGCGCCGGCGTTCCGGAAGATCCCCACGACCTACTACCACCGGGATGGGCCGCTGGGGCGCGCGTGGACGGCGCTCGACCTCGACGCGCGCGCGACGGACATCGGATTGGTGGGGCTCGGCGCGGGCACGATCGCCGCCTACGGCCGCGCGGGGCAGCGGATGACCTACTTCGAGCTCGACCCCGCGGTCGCGCGGATCGCGCGCGACCGCCGCTACTTCACCTTCATCGCCGATTCTCCCGCGACCGTCGCGGTGGAGATCGGGGACGGACGCCTTCGCCTCGCGCGCGTCGCGGACCAAGCGTTCGACGTCCTGGTCCTGGACGCCTTCAGCTCCGACTCCATCCCCGTGCACCTGCTCACCGAGGAGGCGATCGCCCTCGACCTGCGCAAGCTCAGGCCGGAAGGGGTGCTCTTCGTGCACCTGACCAATCACTACCTCGGTCTCGAGGACGTCGTGAGCGCGATCGCCGGGCGCCTCGGCGTCCCCGGCGCGATCACCTGGGACAGCGATGTGTCGCCGCGCGCGGAGGTGGAAGGGAAGTACGGATCGGTCTGGGCGGTCCTCTCCCCTTCGCGCACGCGCCTCGCGCCGGTCCACGCCGACGCGCGCTGGTATCCGCTTCCCCTCCCCGCGCGGCCGGGCGCCCCCGACCCGGCCCGCGTGCTGTGGACCGACGCGCGCTCCGATCTCCTCTCCGTGCTCAAGCACTTCTGATCGCCCGTCGATGGGACGCCGGGCACTCCTGATCGTGTTGCTCGTGGCCGCGGCCGCGGTGATGGCCTGGCTCGCCGTGTATCAGGTCGACGACGCGTACATCGTCTACCGTTACGCACGGAGCCTGGCGCAGGGGAACGGGTTCACGTTCAACCCCGGGGAGCGGGTCGAGGGGGTCACCTGCTTCCTCTGGACTCTCGCGCTCGCGCCCGTCCACGCCGCCGGGCTTCCGCTTCCCAGGATCGCGCCGGTCCTCACCGCCCTGTTCGGTCTCGGCTGTCTCGTCCTCGTCGCGCGCCGGCGTCCGGAGGGGGATGCGCTCGCCGTCCTTCTGCTCGCGACGAGCGGCCCGTTCGCCTACTGGTCGGTGGGGGCGCTCGAGACCGTCCCGTTCGCTTTCGTGCTCACGCTCGCAGCGATGGCCTATGCGCGCGAGCGGATCGCAGGCCGAGGCGTGCATTCGGCCATCGCGCTCGGCGTCGCGTCGCTGTTGCGTCCGGAGACGCCGCTCGTGGTGCTGGCGATCGCCGCCGACCGCTTCCTCTCGCGCACCGGCCGGCCGCTGCGCGAGCGCGCCGCCGACCTGGCGCGTTGGACCGCGGTGCTCGCGGCGTTCGTCCTCCCGTTTCTCGCGTTCCGCAGGCTCTACTTCGACGACTGGCTCCCGAACACCTACTACGCGAAGGCCGGGGCGCCGGTGTCGGTGCTCCTCTCCAACGGATGGGTCTACGCGCGCGCCTGCCTCGCCGGTCTGATTCGCGTTCCGGGGATCCCCGCGGCCGCGGCGTGGATCCCGGGGGCATGCGCGGTGGCGGCGACGCTCGCGTATGCCGCGCGGCGTCCCGCGCTCCGCGCGGAGACGCTGGTGGCCGGCGCCGTCCTGCTCGCCAGCGTCCTCGAGGGCGGAGACTGGATGGTCCTGTCGCGCTTCTGGGTTCCGGCCCTCCCCGCGCTCGCGATCCTCGCGTCGGCCGCGCTCCGGGATCTCGCGCGCCGAGGCGGGGTCCGGCGCGCGGTCGCCGTCGCGCTCGGGTTCGCCGTGGCCGCGAGCGGGATCGCGGGGGCGGTACGGGCGCGCAACGGCGGCCACGGGCTCGTCGTCAACGCGGAGGGGTATCGTCACGCGCACCTGCGCATCGGGCGCTACCTCGAGGAGCGCGCGCGGCCGGGGGATGCGGTCGCGCTGATGGACGTCGGCATGATCGGCTGGGAGGCGAAGAGCCTCCGCGTCATCGACACCACCGGGCTGACGGACCGGGAGATCGCGCACGCCCCGGGCGGGTTCCTCGAGAAGGAGTATCCGGTGGCGGCCCTGCTCGCGCGCGACCCCCGCTTCGTGGTCCTCGTCCCCGGCGGCTACGCGGACGATCGCATCCACGACGACCCGGCGTTCACGCTTCGATACCGCGAGCTGTTCAGCGTCAATCACCGGTTCAACTGGGTTCCGCCCAGCCGGTACGTGCTGCACGTCTACGAGCGGAAGGAGCGCAGCGCCTCGAGGAACGACGGATCGGGGGCGAACGTCAGCGTCCCGTGAGCGGTCAGCGGGGCGAGACGAGGAACGAGCCCGTCGAGCCTCGCGTCGCGTCCGAACCCCGCCGCGACGTACGGAAGGCTGGCGGCGAGACGCGCTTCCACATCGATCCGCCGCGCGGGAGAGAGGCGCGCCGGCGCTCCCCACTTCGGGAGCAGGATGGCCGCGACCGGCCACCGTCCCCGGGAGAGAGGCGCGGCCTCGTGCGCGCGGATCGGCGAGCCCAGCAGCTCGAGGGCGCCGCCCGCGCCGTCCACCAGCACCGTGTCGTCGCCGACGACCCGCTCCCCCGCCTCGCGCGCGAGCCGCGCCCACGTGGACTTTCCCGATCCGGGGGGGCCGGCGAGCAGGAACGCGCGCCCCGCGACGACGATCCCCGCGGCATGGACGAGCGCCGCGGGGCGGGCGGGCAGGCGGAACGCGAGCGCGGCCCCGAGGAGATTGGCGAGCCCCCAGAAACGCCAGCGGTCGTTCCCCCGCGCGAGGCGCGCGGTCGCGGGTCCCTCCTCGGGAATCTCGATCTCCCCTTCGTCGATCGCGAAGCGGGCGCGGCCGGCCTCGACCTCGGAGGTGAACGCCGCCCGCATCGTGCGCCCGCCGGGGAGCGCGTGCGCGGCCGGCGCGACGTCGACAGTCAGCCAGGGCGCTGCGGGCGCCTGCACGAGGAAGGGGCCCCAGGTCGCGGCGAACTCGCGCACGAGCGGCTCGTCCAGCCCCCGCACGCGCAGAGCGATCCCGGACAGGTCGCAGTCGATCGTGGTCCCGGGCGGCGTCACAGCCCGGCGGCCTCGATCGCGTCCCAGTACGAGTCGTCCCGGCGGAACTCGAGCCAGTGCAGGGGGACGGTCGCGAAGGCGGCCTCGACCCGCGCGAACAGCTCGGGCCGCGAGCCGAACGCCTCCGCGACGAACGTCAGGCTCGCGACGAGCTGGCCGAAGGCGAGCGCGCGCGGAACCGCCCGCACGCGCGCCTCGCTCGCCTGCACGATCCGGAAGCCGGCGACCAGCGGGAAGCGGCCGACCACCGGCGCGCCCTCCTCGTAGGTCCCGCGGAAGGGGCTCCCGACGAGATCCAACCCCCCGTCCCCGCGCGGAAGCGCGAGCGTGAGATCGTCGCTGATGACGCGCCCGCGACGGTCCGACGCGGAGAGCGTGGACTTCCCCGCCCCCGAGGAGCCGTAGAAGAGGTAGGCCCGTCCCGCGCGGACCGCGCTCGCCGCGTGGACCAGGGCCCCGCCCGCGGCGACGGCGCGCCAGGCGACCGCGCAGCGGAGGAAGTTCTCGACGGCGCGCGGCGCGGGCTCGTAGCTCCCATCGGCGACGAGGAGCTCGCCGGCGAGCCGCTCGACGTCGAGGCCCGCGAGGCGCTGCTCGCCATGCGCGAGATCCTCGATTCAGCCGAGCTCGCCGTGGAGCTGACGATCCAGCGCGGCCAGGTCCAGCTGATCAACAACCGCGCGTTCGC
>DASRJG010000151.1:0-14522 GCA_035649595.1 Candidatus Polarisedimenticolaceae bacterium | reverse complement strand
TCGCCGTACCACCAGAACCAGTCGCTCCCCTCGGCGGCGAGGACCGCGCGCCAGGCGGGATCGTCCCATCGCGGCGCCCCGCGCGCGGCGCCGACCGCGTCCCGGGCCGCGGCGAGCAGCGTCCAGGCGCGGTTCTTCTCGGGATGGCCGACCCAGGTCGCGAGGTTCCGATAGATCCACGAGCCGGCGACGACGCGCGGGAGCGGCGCCGCGTGCGCCGGATCGGCGGCCTCCGACGCGGTGACGGTCGCGATGCGGGGCTCGTCCGCGAGGGCGCCGTAGAGCGCGTCGAAGAACGGCGCCGCGTGCCCCGGGTAGTGCTCCCACGCGTTCTCGCCGTCGAGGATCACGCTGACGACGTAGGGGACGCCGTCGTCGGGAAGCTCGTCGCGAAGGTGGAGCAGCCTCCCGACGAAATCGCGGGCGGCGTCGTCGGGGGAGCGGGTCGCGTAGGTGAACCCGATCCGGTCGGAGAGGTCGTGGTCCCTGAAGAGGAGCACCGGGCCGCGCGCCGGCTTCCACGGCCGGTAGAGGCGCTCCGGCTTCCGTCCCCCGTCGTCCAGCGACGCGAAAAGGACGTCCTCGTCGCTCGCCGCCCAGCGATAGCCGGCCTCCGCCATCCGCGCGAGCGCCTCGTCCGAGATCGCCCCCTCGGACGGCCATCCGCCCGAGGGGTCGCGGCCGAGCACCCGCCGGAACGCCGCGATCCCCTCGCGGAGCTGGAGGTCGGCATCCTCCGGGTGGCGGAACCGGGCCTCCGGCAGACGGATCTCCGGGAGCGCCTCGCGGGCCGAGTCGGTGTCGCAGAGCAAGGGGAGGATCGGGTGGTAGTACGGGGTCACGGACAGCTCCACGCGTCCGGAGGCGGCGAGCCCCCGCCAGCGAGGGAGGACCTCTCCGAGGAACGATTGCTGCCTCGCGAGCAGGGCGTCCTTCTCGGCCTCCGTGAAGCTCCGACCCTTCGCCCGGAGTCCGGCGACGAGCGGATCGGCGCGGAGGAGCGGCCCGCTCCAGGCGAGATGGAAGAGCACCTGGAGATCGGTGAGCGCCTGATCGTCGAACCGGGAGACCTGATCGGCGCCGATCTCGGCGAACGGCGCGTCTCCGCGCAGCGCGTGCAGCTCATGCAGCCGGCGCAGGCCGGCACCCATGACCTCGCGGTTCAGCGAGAAGAATCGCGCGACGAGGAAGACCCTCTCCTCGGCGGTCAGGCTCGCCGCCGGCTTTCGCGCGATCCGGAGGAAGGGGTCCGGAGGCGCCGTGCCGTCCGCGAGCGCGACGAGCTGGTCGAGGAGCGAGGGGACGACGTTGAGCGTCGCCCGGACCCGCGGATGCCTCTCGAGGTGCGCGGCCATGTCGGCGTAATCGGCGAGCGCGTGGAGGCGCGTCCAGGGCATCGACGGGACGGACGTCACGGGGTCGTCGTAGTCCGGCTGGTGGAAGTGCCAGATCAGCGCGAGGCGAAGGGGCTCTCTCATCCGGGAAGCCCCCGCGTCCGGGTGACCGCCCACTGGTAGAGCTGCGCGTAGGCCCGCGCGGAGTCCTCCCAGGAGAAGCGCGCGCTCATCCCGTTGATCCGCAGACGGCGCCACGCGCTCTCGTCGGTGTTGTGCACCAGCAGCGCGCGCTGCAGCGTCATCCAGAAGTCGGCGGCGTCGTAGCGCAGGAACGTGAACCCCGTGTTCCCGTCGCGAACGGTGTCGGCGAGACCTCCCGTCGCGCGGACGACCGGGACGCTCCCATAGCGCATCGCGATGAGCTGCCCGAGACCGCACGGCTCGAAGAGAGACGGCATCAGGAAGAGGTCGCTCCCGCCGTAGATCTGCGGCGCGAGATCCCCGGCGAAGGTGAGCACGGCCGCCATCGTCCGGGGGTGCTCGCGGGCGAGGCTCGCGAGCATCTCCTCGTAGGGACGCGCGCCGGTGCCGAGCACGACGAACTGGGCCGGTCCCGCGGCGCCGCTCGCGAGCCGACGCACGACCTCGCCTGCGATCTCCATCCCCTTCTGCGCGTCGAGCCGGGTGACCATCGCGACGAGGGGAGTCCGCTCGGAGACGTCGAAGCCGAGCCGCTCCTGGAGGGCGCGCTTGTTGGCGGCGCGGCGCTCGAGCGACGTCGCGTCGAACCTCGCCGCGAGGCGGCGGTCGGTCGCGGGGTTCCAGACGTCGTCGTCCAGCCCGTTGAGGATCCCGTGCAGGTCGAGGTGGCGCGACCTCAGGAGACCGTCGAGGCCGCTCCCCCCCTCGGGGGTCGTGATCTCGCGCGCGTAGGTCGGGCTCACGGTGTTGACGAGCGTCGCATGGTGGATCCCGCGCGCCATGAAGTTGACCTCGTCCCAGCCGCGCTCCTCGAGGAGCGGGGGGGCGTCCACTCCCGCATAGCGGAGGACCGCGCGGGAGGTCCGGCCCTGATGGGCGAGGTTGTGGATCGTGAACAGGGTCGGCACGGCGGCGCGGGCGGCGGCGAGCCATGCGATCGCCGGCGCCGCGTGCCAGTCGTGGGCGTGCACGACATCCGGCTGCCAGCCGACGCTTCCGGTGAGGGCGAGCGCCGCGCGAGAGAAGAAGGCGAAGCGGTAGGGATCGTCGTCGTAGCCGTAGACGTTCGGCCGGTCGAAGAGACGGCGCTCGGCGACGAAATAGACGGGGACCGCGCTTTCCGGGAGCGTTCCCTGGAGGATCCCCGCCGGAAGCGGCCCCGCGCCGGTCGGGACCATCACGCCCCCGGGGAAGGCCGAGAGCCCGCCCTCCCCCATCTCCGCCGCACGCTCCTGCGCCCGGTAGGCCGGCGTCACCACGCGGACGTCGTGCCCGAGGCGGGCGAGAGCCTTCGGCAAGGCGCCCGCGACGTCGGCGAGGCCGCCGGTCTTGGCGAAGGGGGCGACCTCTGCGGAGAGGAAGAGAACGCGCAGGCCGGACATCGGCCGCGCATTCTACCCAGCCGGCGCCCCCGGCGGGATCGGCAGGTTCAGGCGCTTCAGCTCGGCGTTGATCACCTCGGCGAACGCCTCGAACGGCTTCGCCCCCGAGAGGAAGCGGCCGTTGACGAAGAACCCCGGGGTCCCGGTCACGCCGAGTGACCTCGCGTCGGCGGTGTCCGCCTCGATCTGCGCCTTGTACTTCGCGCCGTCGAGCGCGCGCGTGAACCGGGGCAGGTCGAGCTTCAGCTCCTTCGCGTACCGCAGGTACGCGTCACGGCCGAGCGCCTGCTGGTTCGCGAACAGCTTGTCGTGCATCTCCCAGAACTTCCCCTGCTCGTTCGCCGCCATCGCGGCGAGCGCCGCCGGCATCGCGTTCGGGTGGAACGGGAGGGGGAGGTTCTTCCAGACGATCCTGACCTTGTCGCCGTACACCTTCTCGATCTGCGTGAGCGTCGGACCGACCCTCGAGCAGAACGGTCACTGGTAGTCGGAGAACTCGGCGATGACGATCGGCGCGGTCGGGTTGCCGCGGTAGGGAGATCCGTCGAGGCGCACCGTGTAGACCTTGCTCGGATCGGGGCCCTGCTGCTGCGGCGGCTTGGGCCTCGCGCTCGCGACCTGCGTCTGCGTCTGGATCAGCCGCTGGTCGATGCTCACGATCCGCTTGGTCAGCTCGTCGCGCGTCCTCTTCGCGTCGGTCCAGGCGACGAACGCGAGCCCGAGCGCTCCGAGCGCGAGCACCGTGGGGAGCCACGCCATCCCTCCCCCGCCCGCTCCCGCCGGGCTCTCGACCTCGGACGCGCGCTTCTCCCGGTTCTTCTTCGACATCGATCCTCCGACGCTAGAGGGAGAGTCTACCCTGCTGCTCGCGGACCGCCGCCGCGGAGGCCTGGAGCGCGGCGAGCTCGTCGGCCGCGAGCTTCAGCTCGTAGACCTTCTCGACGCCGCGCGCGCCGAGCTTCGCGGGGACGCCGACGAAGCTCCCCGAGATCCCGTACTCCCCTTCCAGGTAGGCCGCGCAGGGGAGGACCTTCTTCTTGTCGCGCAGGATCGACGCGACCATCTCGACCGTGGACGCCGCGGGGGCGTAGTAGGCCGAGCCGGTCTTGAGGAGGGAGACGATCTCGCCCCCTCCGGAGGCCGTGCGGCGCACGATCGCGTCGATCTTGTCCTTCGGCAGCAGCTCCGTCAGCGGGATCCCGCCGACCGTGGTCAGTCGCGGGAGGGGCACCATCTGATCGCCGTGTCCGCCGAGGACGATCGCCGACACGCTCTCGACCGAGACGTCGAGCGCCATCGCGACGAAGGCCCGGTAGCGGGCGGTGTCCAGCACTCCCGCCATCCCGACGACCCGCTCCTTGGAGAAGCCGGTGACCACCTTCGCGACGTAGGCCATCACGTCGAGCGGGTTCGACACGAGGATGACGATCGCGTCGGGGGACGATCCCTTGACCTTCTCGGCGCAGGCGGCGACGATCCCGGCGTTGGTGCTCTGCAGATCGTCGCGGCTCATCCCGGGCTTCCGCGCGATCCCGGCCGTGATCACGACCACGTCCGATCCCGTCGTGTCGTCGTACGAGTTGGTCCCCCGCACCATGGAGTCGAATCCGAGCACCGGGCTCGCCTCGAAGAGATCGAGCCCCTTCCCCTGCGGCGGTCCCTCGAGGATGTCGAGGAGGACGACGTCGCCCAGCTCCTTGGTCGCGCACCCCATCGCGACGTGCTCGCCGACGAACCCGCCCCCGATGACCGTGACCTTCTTGCGCATGCGCTCTCCTCGTGCCGGCGTTCGAGCGGCCGGGAAAGGTAGCACCTCTAATACTGGATCAGCGACCCCTCGCGCTTCGCCCGACGGATCGCGATCCGCGCGCCGACCAGCCCCAGCGGCACCAGCACGGCGGTCAGCACGGCGAGCCGACCCAACGGATCCGTCAGCTCGGCGAACCCCGCCCCTTGCAGGAGGGATCGGCGCACCACCTGGAGCGACCAGCTCATCGGGACCCACTCCGAGACCCACTGGACCGAGGCCGGCAGGACCTTGGACGGGAACAGGACGTTTCCGAAGAAGGTCGTGCTGGTGGTCAGCAGGAAGTTCACCGGGTCGCCGCGCTTGAAGTAGAGGATGAACGACGCGGAGAGCATCCCGATCCCCGCCGAGGCGAGGAGGGTCAGCGCGATGCCGAGCCCGAGCGCCGCCGGGCTCGAGACATGGAGGTGGACGCCGAAGATGAACACCGCGCAGGCGAGATAGACGACGAGCCGCAGCGCCCCCCACGCGAAGTCCCAGGCGGTCGAGGAGAAGATCACGACGGAGGTCGGCGTCGGCGAGACCAGCATCGCCTCGAGCGTCCCCTGCACCTGCTCCCCCCGGATCTTCGCCGAGAACGAGTAGAGAGCGGTGGCGAAGTACAGCTGGAACGCCGCCCCCACGACGAGCCATGGGAACGGGGGAACGCCGTCGAGCCCCGGGGTGAGCGGGTTCACCATGCGGCTGGAGAAGTACAGCACGGCCACCATGAAGAACATCCCGACGAGCTGGAGCACGAACGCGAACCGGTACGAGAGGTCGGAGAGGAAATCCCGCACCATGAACGCCCAGAGCTTCGCGAGGATCAGCGTCACGATCGTCCCCGGTCCTCTTCGCTCGCGAGGATCCGCGCGAAGGCCTCCTCGAGGTCGGGCTCGAGGCGATCGCAGGCATGGATCACCGCGCCGCGCGCGATCAGGCCGCCGAGGAGCGGGTTGAGGCGCCCCTCCCCTTCCACGGCGAGCGTGATCCGCCGGACGCCGTCCACGCTCTCGTCGGAGACGACGCGGACCTCCCCGCCGAGCGGCTCGTGCCAGCCCGAGACCTCGAGCCGGAACAGCCGCTCGGTGACCCCCCAGCGGCGGACCTCGGGGACGGTCCCGACCTGACGCATCGTCCCGCGAACGAGGATCCCGATCCGGTCGCACAGCGTCTCGACCTCCTGGAGGTTGTGCGTCGCGAGGAGGATCGTCTTGCGGTCGCGCCGGTTCAGCTCGTCGCGGATGAACGCGCGGAGCGACCGGGAGGACGCCGGGTCGAGGCTCCGCGTCGGCTCGTCCATCAGCAGGACCGGAGGATCGTGGAGAAGCGCTCGCGCGATCGCGAGGCGCTGCTTCATCCCGGACGAGTAGTCGGAGAACCGGCGCGGCGCCGCCTCGACGAGATCGACCTTCTCGAGGAGCGCGTCGACGCGTCCCTCGATCCTCCGCCCCGGCACGTTGTACAGCCGGGCGAAGAAGCGAAGGTTCTCGCGTCCGCTCAGCCGCCAGTAGAACGACCGCTCGTCGGAGTGCACGAGGCCGAGCTTGGGCTTCACCCGGTTCTCGTGGCGGACGTCGTCCCCGCCGATGAGCGCGCGGCCGGCGTCCGGGAGCACGAGGCAGGCGAGGATCTTGATCAGCGTGGTCTTGCCGGCGCCGTTGGGGCCGAGCAGCCCGAAGATCTCCCCCGTCCCGACCGAGAGATCGACGCCGCCGAGCGCGCGGACCTGTCCCGCCGCGGCGAACGGGCGGGTCAGCATGTCCCGGAAGGAGCGTTTCTTCTTGAAGGACTTCTCGATCCCGAAGCCCTCGATCGCGTGGTCCATCAACCGGCGCCGGCCGCGGCGAGCGCGGCGCCGTAGTCGGGCTCGTCGCCGATCTCGCGGACGAGCTCTGCGTGGAGGATGCTGTCGTCGGGCCCGATGACGACGACGGCGCGGGCGAGGATCCCCTCGAACGGACCGTCCACGATCAGGACGCCGTAATCCTTCCCGAATTTGCGCCCCCGCATCATCGAGAGCGGGACGACGCGCCGCAGCCCTTCCGACGTGCAGAAGCGCTTCATGGCGAACGGGAGGTCGGCCGAGATGACGAGGACCACGACGTTCGCGTAGCCCGCGGCGCGCTCGTCGAACGCGCGGGTCGATGCGGCGCACACGGAGGTATCGAGGCTCGGCACGATGTTGAGGATCTTGATCTTTCCGCGAAAAGAGACGAGGCCGACGTCGCGGAGATCGGCGCCCGTCAGGCGGAAGTCCGGCGCGGCGGCCCCGATCGCCGGGAGGTCCCCCGACGTGTGACACGGCGCTCCGCTCAAGGTGATCGAGGCCAAGCGCGTCCTCTCGAAGCGCGAGAGGTTAGCATGGCGGACGGGAGCGACGTCGCCGTCCGCCGGGCCGCCCTGGGCGTATAAGGGGGACGATGGCCCGACCCCGGGAGGACCCCTTCATGCTCGCTCGTAGGCTCGCCGCCGCCGCCCTCTTCGGCCTGTCCGTCGCCGCCCTCGGGGCGGCGCCCAAGCCTCCCGCACCGGCACCGGCGGCTCCCGCCAAGCCGGCCCCTCCGGCGACGATCAGCGGAAAGATCAGCGGCCCGGACGGGAAGCCGATCGCCGGCGCGACGGTCCGCGCGATCCCGATGCCGCCGAAGCCCGAGGCCGCCATGCGCGCGCAGCGCCCCGACGCGCCGAAGCCGGTCGTCGTCAAGTCCGACGCGCAAGGGGGGTTCAAGCTCGAGGGGCTTCCCCGCGGAACCCAGGCGCTCCGCGCGGAGGCGCCGGGTCTCGCCCCCGCCTTCGCCTCCGACGTTCCCGCGGGGGCGTCGCTGAACCTCCGGCTGAAGCCCGGATTCACCGTGGTCGGGCGCGTGCTCGATCTGACGACCCAGAAGCCGCTCGCGGGGGCGACCGTCACCGCGCTCGAGCGGGACGCCGCGCGATTCGGGCGGGATGCGGCCCACACGACGACCACCGGGGACGACGGAACGTTCAAGATCACCGATTGCGCGCAGGGCGTGGTCGTCGTCGAGGCGATCGCGCCGGCGAAGGCGCGAGCGCGGCTGGACCGCGTCCCCTCGCGCGCGCCGGCCCCCGGCGAGGAGCCCGATCCGCAGGTCAACACCCTGTACCTCGCTCCGGGCGGACGGCTCGCGGGGAAGGTCGTAGGCAGTGACGCGAAGCCGCTCGCGGATGCGATCGTCACCGCCGCGCCGACCGACGGAAACCTCATGACCATGTTCCGCGAGAGCCGGAACGCCGCGCAGCGGACCGATGCCAACGGGAAGTTCAGCTTCGACGGTCTTCCCGCCGGATCGAAGTACACGGTCCGCGCGACCAAGGAGGGTCTCGCCTCCGACGACGACGGGCCGCTCCCCGTGGACGCCGGAACGGATCGCGGCGATCTCGAGCTGAAGCTCGAGAGCGGCGCGAGCCTCACCTTCCGCCTCGTCACAGCCGAGGACGTGCCGGTCAACGACGTGGACGTGCGCCTCGCGTCCCAGGGCGGCGCGCGCCGCCGGGGCGGATTCGGCGGAACCGACGTCGATCGCGACAAGATCACGCCGCAGGGGGACGGCAAGTTCCTCGTGCGCGCGCTCGACGCGGGGACGTTCGACCTCACACTCTCCCCGCCGGACTACGCCGACGTCACCAAGGAAGGGCTCAAGCTACGCGGCGGCGAGACCCTCGACCTCGGGACGCTTCGCGTCCGCGAGTCGAAGAGCATCGCCGGCCGGATCACCGACAACCAGGGCCAGCCGGTCGCGGGGGCGGTCGTCTTCGCTCTCTGGCTCGACGGCGCGACGTCGCACGTCCGTGAGGTGCGCTCCAACGCGGAAGGGCGCTTCCGTCTCGCCGGCCTCTCCGACCTCCCGGTCCGGAACCTCTCCGTGCGCGCCGACGGCTTCGCGACCGCGACGAAGGACGGTGCGACCCCGGGCGACACCGCGGTGGACTTCGTGCTCCAGCGCAACGGCAGCATCGTCGGCCGCGTGCAGCTCTCCGCCGGCGGCGTGCCCGCCGCGTTCCGCGTGCAGGCCCACCCCGAGGCGAAGGAAGGACAGGAGCGGGCCGGCTTCCGCATCATGATCGGCAACCGGCCGGACGAGGACAAGGTCTTCACCGACCCGTCGGGGAGCTTCCGCCTCGACGGCGTCGAGCCGGGGACCGTGACGATCACCGTCCTGTCCGACGGCAAGGCTCCAGCGCGGAAGACCGGCCTCGTCGTCGCTTCCGACGGTGTGGCCGACGCCGGAACGCTGACGCTGACCGACGGCCGCACGCTGCGGGGACGGGTGATCGCCGCCAAGGACGAGGCGCCGATCGCGGGCGCGACGATCTCCCTCTCGCAGCCCCAGGGCTTCATGATGGCGATGGGCCGCGACAACGCGGCGGCCGCCGCGATCACCGGCGTGGACGGGCGGTTCGAGATCGCGGGACTCGAGGCGAAGACCTACAGCGTGGACGCGGGGCAGATCGACTACTCCCCGAACTCCGGCCGCGTCGAGATCCCCGCCGAGGGGGCGGTCGACGAGCTGACGATCAAGCTCTCCCGCGGCGGGATCATCACCGGCGCCGTGAAGGACGCTCAGAAGCAGCCGGTCCCCAACGCCCAGATCATCCTCACCAACCCGGGGCGCGGCTCGGGCCCGCAGACCGTCAGCTCCGGTGCCGACGGGCGCTACACCTTCGAGAAGATCCCGCCGGGCGAGTACATCGTCATGCGCGCCCCCTCCGGCGGCGGGCCGATGATGATCTTCGGCGGCATGAAGCAGGTCGCCGTCCGTGAGGGCGAGACGACCACGTTCGACATCGACGAGGCCGCGAAGATCAACCTCAGCGGCCGCGTGACCAAGGCCGGCCTGCCGGTCGCGAACGCGATGCTGAGCTTCTGGGTCGACGACGGGAGCGAGATGGGTGGCGAGATGAAGGTCTCGCGCACCGACGGCGACGGCCGCTACCAGGTCGGCCTGGACCATGCAGGGAGCTACTCGGTCGCGATCACCACCGGCATGAGGATGTTCGTCGCCGGGCGCCGCTCGAAGATCACGGTCCCCGACGACCCCACGCCGGTCGTGGACATCCCGGTGAAGGGCGCCGAGGTCTCCGGCCACGTCACCAACTCCGAGGGGAAGCCGGTGTCGGGCGCGATGGTCAGCGTGCGCGCCAAGGACGGGACGGCGCCGGCGGGCGACAGCAGGTACGGCGGCCCCACGTCCGACGTGACCGACCCCGACGGCTCGTACGTCGTCGACAATCTCGATCCGGGCGATTACGCGGTCACGGTCGCCGCCGCGGGATACAGGAACGCCGAAGGGTCCTCGGTCAAGATCGAGGGCGACGGCGACACCCGGATCGTGGACGTCCGCCTCGAGAAGGGGCGCACCGTGCGCGGGCACGTCTTCGACGCGAACGGCAACGGCATCGCGGGCGCGATGGTGATGGCCGCGCCCTCGGGGGCCGTCCCGTCCGGTAATGACGCTCTCCCGGCGAACACCGACGTCAACGGCGCCTTCGTCGTCACCGCGCCCGCCGACGGTCCGATCGACCTGACCGCGGTCGCGGCCGGCTTCCCGCCCGCCCGTGTGACGGGAATCATCCCGGAGGACGGCGGGGACCTCGCGCTGCGCGCGCCGCGCCCCGGCCGGATCAAGGTCACGGTCGCCGGGGCGGACGGCAAGCCGATCGCGGGGGCCCGCGTGGGCTGCCGGCCGGTGCCGACCTTCCTCGGCAGCGACTACCTCTCGTTCGTCAACGCCTCGCCCCCGACCGGGGCCGACGGGACCGCGACGATCGCGTCTCTCGGGCCGGGGGCCTACGAGCTCGTCGTGTCGCGCGACCAGAAGCGCTCGACCCGGTCGGTGACGATCTCCGAGGGGGCCGAGGCTGTGGAGACCGTCACGCTGCCGTAGAATGCCGGCGCATGCCGGGCGTCGCGAGCGCATCCCCCCTCACCGTCCTCTCGGAGGAGGAGACCCTCTTCCGCGACTCGGTGCGCGAGTTCGCCGACGCCGAGATCGCCCCGAGAGCCCAGGCGATGGAGCGGGCGGGGCGCTACGACCCCGAGCTGCTCGCAAAGCTGTTCGAGATGGGCCTGATGGGGATCGACGTGCCCGAGGCGTACGGCGGCTCCTCGGGCACGTTCTTCCAGGCCTGCCTCGCGGTCGAGGAGATCTCGCGCGCGGATGCCGCGGTCGGCGTGCTCGTCGACGTCCAGAACACGCTGGTGACGAACGCGATCGACCGTCACGGGACCGCCGAGCAGAAGTCGGGCTACCTGACCCGCCTCGCCCGCGACACGGTCGCTTCCTACTGCCTCTCCGAAGCCGGCTCGGGCTCCGACGCCTTCGCGCTCCAGTGCCGCGCCGTTCCCTCCGACGGAGGGTTCGTCCTCAACGGGCACAAGCTCTGGATCACGAACGCCGCGGAGGCCGGGATCTTCCTCGTGTTCGCGACCGTGGATCCGAAGGCCGGGTACAAGGGGATTACCGCCTTCCTGGTCGAGCGCGACGATCCCGGGTTCTCCCTCGGGAAGCGCGAGGACAAGCTGGGGATCCGGGCGTCCTCGACCTGCGAGATCCTCTTCGAGGACTGCCGCATCCCCGCGGGGCGCGTGCTCGGCGAGATCGGAGCCGGGTACAAGATCGCGATCCAGACCCTCAACGAGGGGCGGATCGGGATCGGCGCGCAGATGCTCGGCGTCGGCCGCGCCGCCCTCGAGGCCGCCGTGCGCTACGCGAAGGAGCGGGTGCAGTTCGGGAAGCCGCTCTCCGAGTTCCAGGCGATGCGGTTCCAGCTCGCGGACGGCGCGACGCGACTCGAGGGCGCGCGCCTGCTCGTCTACAACGCGGCGCGCCTGCGGGACGCCGGGCTCCCCTTCGTGAAGGAGGCTGCTATGGCCAAGCTCTACGCGAGCGAGGCCGCGGAGAGGATCTGCGCGATGGCCGTCGAGGTGCTCGGCGGGAACGGCTACACGTCCGAGTACCCGGTGGAGCGCTACTACCGCGACGTGAAGATCGGGAAGATCTACGAGGGGACGTCGTTCATGCAGCTCTCGACGATCGCCAAGTCGATCCTGGACGACTGAGCTTGGCTCACGATCCGGAGCTCTTTCTCCGCGCCTGCCGCGGCGAGCGCGTCCCCCGCCCTCCCGTCTGGCTGATGCGGCAGGCGGGGCGCTACCTCCCCGAGTATCGCGAGGTCCGCAAGAAGGTCGACTTCCTGACGCTCTGCCGGACCCCCGAGCTCGCGGCGCAGGTGACGCTCCAGCCGGTGGACCGGCTCGGCGTCGACGCCGCCATCCTCTTCTCGGACATCCTGATCCTCGCCCCGGCCATGGGCCTCGAGGTCGCCTTCGATCCGGGGCCGATCGTGGACCCTCCCGTGCGCTCGGCGGCGGACGTGGCCCGGCTCGTCGTTCCCGACGTGGAGGCCGAGGTCCCCTTCGTCCACGAGACGATCCGGATCCTGCGGAAGGAGCTGGCCGGCCGGGTGCCTCTGATCGGCTTCGGCGCGGCGCCGTTCACGCTCGCAGCCTACCTGGTCGAGGGGGAAGGCTCGCGCTCCTTCGAGACCTGGAAGGGGATGCTCTACCGGGCGCCCGACCTCGCCCATGCCCTGCTGGAGAAGGTGGCCGCGGCCACGGCCGCCCATCTCGTCTCGCAGGCCCGCGCCGGCGCGCAGGCGATCCAGATCTTCGACACCTGGGCCGGGCTCGTCTCCGCGACCGACTACGCGGCGTTCTCCCTCCCCTACGCGCGCCGCGTGGTCGCCGCCGTGCGCGAGCAGGGGGTTCCGGTCATCTACTTCGCGCTCGACGCGGCGCACGCCGCGGAGTCGGTCCGCGCCTGCGGGGCCGACGTCCTCGGAGTGGACTGGCGCCGGAGCCTGGCGGAAGCGGCGCGCGCCTTCGGAGGGGCCTCTGTGCTCCAGGGGAACCTCGACCCGTGCGTCCTTCTCGCGGACGGGGAGACGGTGCGCGAGCGGACGGTCGCCATGCTCCGCGAGGGGGCGGCGCTCCCCGGGCACATCGCGAACCTGGGGCACGGGATCCTCCCGAGCACGCCGGTCGAGAGCGCGATCGCGTTCGTGGAGACGGTGCGCGGGTTCCGCGGCTGAGCTACGAGGAGCCGATCAGGATCCCGCTCAGCAGCACGATCACGCCACCGACGATCACCTGGAACGCCGCCGAGAGGAACGGCGTGTCCATGTAGCGGTTGCGGATCCAGGCGATCGCGAACAGCTCGAACGCCACCACCACGGTCGCGATCGCGGTCGCGACGGTGAAATGCGGGATCAGGTACGGGAGCGCGTGGCCGATCCCGCCGACGAAGGTCATCAGGCCGCAGACCAGCCCGCGGAGCAGCGGACGGCCGCGGCCGGTCAAGCTTCCGTCGTCGGAGAGCGCCTCCGCGAACCCCATGCTGATCCCCGCGCCGACCGATGCCGCCGTCCCGACGAGGAACGCGTCCCAGCTGTCGTGGGTCGCGAAGGCGGAGGCGAAGAGCGGCGCCAGCGTGGACACCGATCCGTCCATCAGGCCTGCGAGCCCCGGCTGCACCACCTGGAGCAAGAAGAGCTGCCGCGAGGTGCGGGCCTCCTCCTCGCGCTCGGACTCGGGCTGGCGCGAGGGGTCGAACGTCGCGGAGGTCTCCTCGTGCTTGCGCTCCTCCGCGGCGAGGTCTCCCAGGAGCTGGCGCGACTCGGCATCGGTCGCCTGGTGCGCGGCCTTCTCGTAGAAGCGCGCGGTCTCCAGCTCCATCAGCGCGACCTGCTTGCGGATCGCCTCGGCGCTGGGGATCCTGAGCGCCTGGACCGGATCGCGGCGCACGAACCCCCTGACGTCGTGGCGGCGCACGAGCGGGATCTCCTCGCCGAACTTCTTCCGGAACAGCTCGATGAGTCGATGCCGGTGCTGGTCCTCCTGCGCCCGCATCTCGTCGAGCGACGCGGCCGCCTTGGGGAAGTCGTTGCGGAGGAGCCGCGCGAACTCGCGGAAGATCCTGGCATCTTCCTCCTCGAGAGCGATCGCGAGCGCCAGGACCTCGGGCGCGCTCAGGTCCTTGAAGTTGCGTCGCATCGGGTGCCTCCCGCCGCCGAGCAGGGGCGAGAGGTTAGCATCCCGGAACGCCGGAGGTGGTGGTGGCGCGCATCGTCGTCGTCGGGGGCGGAGTGGCCGGACTCGCGGTCGCCTACGAGCTCTCGGGCCAGGACGTCACCGTCCTCGAAGCCGGCGCGCGAGCGGGCGGGACGATCCGCAGCGAGCGCGTCGAGGGCTACCTCTGCGAGTCGGGCCCGGTCGGATTCACGGACGAGGCGGCGCCGACGCTCGCGCTGTGCGAGCGGCTCGCCCTCCTCCCCCGCCTGACCGGCGCGCGACGGGAGGCGGAGAGCCGCTTCGTGGTGCGCGAGGGCCGGCCCCGCCGCCTGCCGTCGCATCCTCTCGCCTTCCTCGCGTCGGATGCCCTGTCGCTCCGCGGACGTCTGAGGGTCCTCGCCGAGCCGCTGGTGCGGCGGCGCGAGGATCGGGCGGACGAGTCGATCGCGCGGTTCGCGCGCCGGCGGCTCGGCCAGGAGGCCGCCGAGGTCCTGGTGGACGCGCTGGTCACCGGGATCTGGGCCGGCGATCCCGACGCGCTCTCGGTCGGCTCGGCGCTCCCGACGCTCGCGCGGTGGGAGCGCGAGCACGGCGGCCTGCTGCGCGGTGCGCTCGCACGTCGCGGGGGGCGAGGCCGCCTGGCGTCCTTCCCCACCGGCCTCTCGGAGCTTCCCGGAGCGATCGCCTCCTCTCTGGGGACTCGTCTTCGGCTCGCCTCGCCC
>DASRJG010000150.1:0-14584 GCA_035649595.1 Candidatus Polarisedimenticolaceae bacterium | reverse complement strand
CCGAACCTTGAGCGTCTCCGTTTCGGGGACGCGCAGGGTCGGCGCCGCGCTCGCGAGCGCGAGGGCGAGAGCACCACGACGAAGCACGGGCGAAGCCGGCATCTCTCGCGCATCCTAAAGGCAAAGGGCCCCGGTTTCCCGAGGCCCTTTGCCGACTTCACGCCTGATGCGTGTTCCCTACGGCCCCTCGTTCCCGCACGAGTCCGCGGCCTTCACCGTGTAGTACCAGGAATTCCCGGTGGTGAACTGGTTCGCGTCCTCGAAGTAGAGACCCGACGGGTTGCCGATCTGCGTGAACGGTCCGTTCGCCGACGCGGCGCGGAAGACGTGGTACGTGGCCGCGTTCGGCACCGCCGGCCAGCTCACGCGGATCTCCGTGTCGTTGATCCCGGCGACCTGCACGCCGGCGACGGCTCCCGGGAGGATCTGCGAGGTCTGGTCCTGCGCCGACTTGTACGACGTGTTGAGATCCACGGCGCCGCCGTTGAACGGGCCGCCGCCGCAGGTCTCGTTGTTCTCGGCCCGGACGAGGTAGTAGAGCGTGACGCCGTTGGGGGCGGTCGCGTCCACGTAGGTCGTCGCGTTGATGCCGAGCGCGATCCGGTTCGACGCCTGCGGCGTGAAGCCGGGTGTCGTGTCGCGGTAGACCGAGTAGGTCCCGGTCGATCCCGTCCCCCACGACGCCGCGGGGAGCCAGCTCAGCGCGACGCCGGTGTCGGCGCACCCTTGGAGGTCGGTGGCCGACTGGAGACCGGTGAACGACGGCTTGAGGCAGCCGCCGCAGGCCTCGAACGCCGGCTGGCTCGCGCTGTTGAGGATCAGCCGGTCGAGGTTCCAGCCGGAGTGCCCGATCGAGCCCGCCTGCTCCTTGAACTGGATCTTCACGTTGGCGACGCCGTCCACGAACTGGGAGACGTCCAGCGTCTGGAGGGTCCAGCCGGTGTCGCTCCCGCCGGGCGAAGTCCAGACGTTGAAGAGGATGTTGTTGCGCAGGATGTTGATCGTCGCCGTGGCTCCGTCGAAGCTCGAGAGCTTCCGGCGGAAGCGGAGCTGCCCTCCCGTCAGCGAGGACGCGTTGATCGTCGGGCTGGTCGCCTTGAAGATCGTTCCCGGCTCGTAGTCGCCGGGGTGCGCGCCGAGGCCGGTCAGATCCTGGCCGAGGACCTTGGTCCCCTCGAACGCGGAGGCCGGATCGGCCGGTGGCGTGCCGAGCCCCTGCGGCGTCGCGATCTGCCAGTCCCCCTCGAGCGTCCACGCGGGGGACGACTCGAACGTCTCCTTGTAGACCCCCGGCGGGATCCGCCAGGTCGTGAAGCTGTACGGCGCGCCGTTCGCGTCGAGCACCGACTGGTTGCCGAAGGCGTCGGTGGTCGTGATCCGGAAGTGGATCGTCGTGCACTCCTGGATCGGCGTCAGAGTGACCGTGTGGTCGAGCGAGTTGGGGAAGAAGTTGGTGACGTTCCCGAGCGCGGGGGTCGTGCCCCAGTCGACCCGGCCGTTCGTCGGCTCGGCAGTGATCCAGCGCACCTGCGCGTTCTCGTCGGTGATCCCGGTGACCTGGACGAGCGTCCCCACCGCGCCCAGGCAGTCGGCGACCGCGGTCGCGTTGGAGATCGCCGACTGACCCGCGCCGTCGTCGGCGTCCTGATAGGCGACCGAGATCAGGTCGCCGTTCGCGACCTGGAGCGTGCCGTTGGGAGCGGGCGCCCCTGCCGTCATCGAAATGCTGCCGGTGAATCGCGAGGTGTTCACCCCGGTCTCGATGAGCGTCAGCGTCTCGGGCGTCGTTTCCGTGGAGGAGGACACGGTCACCTGGATCGTGTCCACCGCCGTCGGCGACAGGTTGACGTCGAGGTCGGTCACCGTGATCGGGAGCGTGTCGGAGCAGTTCACGGTCGACTTCGCGAGCGCGACCTTCCCGGCGTGGCAGCTCTGGAGGCCGCTCCCGAGGTTCCCGAGCGTCTCGAAGTGGTAGTACGCCCCGCCGTTGGCGTCGATCGCCGTGTTCCCCGCGGCGTCGGTGCTCTCCGCCGAGAGCCAGTACACGGTGCAGGCCTGCAGGCCGTCGAGCGACACCGCGTGCGACGACGACAGGCCCACCGTGCTCGCGGTCGAGGTCGGAGGCTTGAGCTGTCCGTAGTGCACGATCGAGGTCGAGGGCTCGTTCGTGGACCAGCTGACGAGCGCGTGCACGTCGTTGATCCCCGTCGTCTGCACCTGCGTCACGATCGGGAAGGCGCAATCGCCCGTCGCCGTCGTCTGCCGCAGGAGGTTGCTGCCGCCGATCCCGTCGTCCGCGTCCACGTACTGCGCGGTGATCGGGTCGCCGTTGGCGATCGAGAGCCGGTTGTTGCCGGCGGCCGCCGGGCCGGAGTCGGCCTGGATCGTCCCGACGTACCGGGCCGAGCCGGGAGACGTCTCGGTGAGGACGACGGTCTCCGGGGTGGGCTCGGTGGCCGAGGAGATCGTCACGATCGTCGTCGGCGCGCCGATGTTCGCGTCGCGGACCGTGATCAGGATCGCGCTGGAGCAGGCGTAGGTCGCCTGTCCGAGCTTGATCGATCCCGCGAACGGCTGCGGCGTCGCGGAGACGCAGGCCGCCACCCGGCTCTCGCAGGCGGCGTTCGTCCCCTGAGCCTGGACCGAGTAGTAGAGCGGGAAGTCGTTCGGAAGGTCGCTGTCGGTGTAGCTCGTCGTCGGGGCGGGAACCGTCGCGACGATCGTGCGCGACGACGCGCACCCCTGGTCGTTGCGCAGCACGAGGTAGCTCGAGGCCCCCGAGACCGCCGACCAGTTCAGCGTGACCGAGTTCGAGCCCGCGATCGCCGTGAGCGTCGGGGTCGCGAGCGCCGGGCAGGAGGACGCGCTCTGGTTGGAGGAGTCGCTCGCGGTCCCGCAGGCGATCTTGTGCCGGTTGAACGCCGCGAAGATCGCCGCGGCGTGCGGGGTCCCGTTGTTGAGGTTCCCGTCCTCGTCGTCGATGTTGCGCATCTTCGTGAACCAGGAGTTCGCGCCGCAGCCGTCGGAGCTCGGGAGGGCGCAGTTGTAGGCGTTGCCGCCGGACCCCAGCCGCGACTTGTACCAGAGCTTCTCGGTGAGCTGCCAGGCCGAGGCCAGGTCCATCCCGGCCGCGGTCAGGTCGCGCACCGCGAGGTCGTAGATCGTCTCCGCGGAGACGTAGGCCTCGCAGTGCTGCTCGCGCCCGCACGGGCCGCCTCCGCCCGGACAGTTGTTCGTCGCGAACCCCTGCGGCGTCGCCGGCGTGTGCGCGGCGCGCTGATCCCAGTCCTGGTCGCGGATGCCGGTGCAGTTCAGGCAGGCGTCGCCGTAGCCGTCGCAGTTGTGCGTCTGGTAGAAGCCGCGGCCCACGCACGACACGTGGGTCGAGATCAGCGCGGTGATGTCGGCGTACGCCTCGGTCGGGTTGTCGAAGCCGCCGCCGTCGTTCTCGTCCACACCGTGCCCCCACTCGTGGAGGAAGACGCCGGCGATCTCTCCGGTGTTGTTGCAGCCGCCCCCCGACTTGAAGAAGTTCACGCTGCCCCCGCCCCAGTACGCGTTGCAGGTCTGGTTGAGGTTGACGTTGTCGGTGAGCTGCGACTGGAGCCAGCCGTTCGTCGGGAGCCAGGTGCGTCCCTTCTCCGCGATCCGGTTGAGGTGGTAGAAGCCGGAGCGTGCGGAGTGCGTGTTCCCCGGGCTCGAGCCGGAGGGGACCGCGCAATCGATCCCCGGGCCCTGCCGGAAGTCCAGGTCCTCTTCGCAGGTGACCGATTCGCTGACCGGGCCGCAGACGTCGACGACGCGCACGTACGGTCCCGCGAGGTGCGAGACCGCGCTCCCCCCCGAGGGGGAGCAGTCGAAGGAGCCCATGTCGCCGGCCGTCTGCGGGACGCCGTTGATCGTGATGTCGGCGTACGGCATCGGCCAGTTGGACTGCTCACAGCCGTCGGGGCAGCTCTGATCGTCGGAGACCGGGTAGACGCCTCCCTTCGCCTGGGCGTACTTCGTGTCGTCCCCGAGGGCGACGACCTCACCGGTCGTGGCGTCCACCTTCGCGAGCCAGATCCCGGGCTCACCGGGGACGCGGAGGACGAACCGATGGACCGCCGCGTAGGCGATTCCGCGACCGACCGCGCCGCCGAACCTCCCCTCGGCCGACGGCTCGGGGGCGCGCGCGCTCAGCATGAGGGTCCCGCCGTCGATCCACTCCACCGTCTCGCTCGGACCGATCCCCATGTAGGTCAGCAGAACCGCGCGCGCGGTCTCCCGCGTGTACGCGATCTCCGGGACCGCCCCGATCGCTCCCCATCGGTCGGCGCCGAAGGCGACCAGGTTGCCGCGCGTCACGTTGACCAGGAACCGCTCGTCGTCCACCGGCAGCCCGTCCACGCGGCGGGTGAAGAGAAGGATCCAGTGGTCGCGGTCGATGGCGCCCGAGCCCTCGGCCTCGAGGACCATCTCCGACGAGCGGACCTTGAAGAGGAGCTCGCGGGACTGGACGAAGGCGCGGATGCGGCTCTCGAGGTCGCCGAGCGTGGCGGCGGTCTCGCCGGCGGGGATCAGCCGCATGCCGCTCCCCTCGACGAGGAGCGGAGCGCCCGAGCGCCGGTCGATGTGGATCGACCATTTTCCGCCGATGTCGTTTCGGAATTGGCTCCAGCCCGCCCGCTCCGCGTCGTACTCCGGGAGGGACTCCGGCGACTCGGCGACCGCGCCGAGGCTCACGGCGGGATCGAGCTTCACCAGCCGGTCGAAGCGGCTGGGCGCGCGCTGCGCGACCAAGGCGAAGGACGATCCGGCGGCCGCAAAGAGGATGACCGCGGCCGAAGACATCGCGACGATTGAGCGCATCGAGGGTGTCCTTATGGCGAACACACCTTCCCCCCCTTGGGTCGGTGGCGTCACGTTCATATCCCCCGAGATTCGAGGCGCGTCAAGAAGCTTTTGACGAACATGGGCGATTCGGTCAGAGTGCGGCTCGTGCCGCCCCACGCCCCTCGCGACGTCGATCATCCGGCGCGCGCGCGATGGGCGATCCTCGGCGCGGCGGTCCTTTTCTCCACCGGCGGCGCCGCGATCAAGGCGACGCACCTGACGGGATGGCAGGTCGCGTCGTTCCGCTCGGCGATCGCCGCGCTCGCGGTGCTCGCCATGCTGCCTTCGGCGAGGACGGGGTGGGGGACGCTTCCCGCGATCGTCGGCGTGGTGTACGCCGCGACGATGATCCTGTTCGTGCTCGCGAACAAGCTCACCACGGCCGCGAACACGATCTTCCTCCAGGCGACCGCGCCGATCTATCTGGTCCTGATCGGTCCGCTGATCCTGAAGGAGCCGCTCCGCTCCCGCGACCTCACGTTCATGGGAGCGCTCGGCGTCGGCCTCGCGCTGTTCTTCGTCGGGACCGAGCGCTCGTACGCCACCGCCCCCGACCCGATCAGGGGGAACGTCCTCGCCGCGCTCTCCGGCCTCTGCTGGGCGCTCGCGGTCACGGGTCTGCGCTTCATGCGGCGGTCGGCCGGAAGCGCGGGGTCGGGCGCGGCCGTGGTCTTGGGGAACGTCTTCGCCTTCGTGTTCTGCCTGCCGTTCGCGCTTCCGCTCGGCGCCGTGCGCGGCACCGACGTCGCCGTGGTGACCTTCCTCGGCGTCGTGCAGATCGGTCTGGCCTACGTGCTCCTCACCTCGGGCCTGCACCACGTCGGCGCCCTCGAGGCGTCGCTCCTCCTCCTCGGCGAGCCCGTCCTCAATCCGATCTGGGCCTGGCTGATCCACGGGGAGCGTCCTTCGTCGTGGTCGCTCGTCGGGGGTTGTGTCATCGTCGCGGCGACGGTGGTGAAGAGCGTCTACGAGACGCGGGGGAGGCCGGCATGAGATTCGAGACGATCGCCGTCCACGTCGCCGGACCGGATCCTCAGACGGGCGCGGTCGCGCCTCCGATCCATCTGGCGACGACGTTCGAGCGGAACGAGGCGCTCGAGCTGATCGGCGACTTCCAGTACGGGCGCGAGGGCGGCCCGACCCAGGTCCTGCTCGAGACCGCGCTCGCCCGGCTCGACGGGGGCGAGGCGGCGCTCGTGTTCGGCTCGGGGATGGCGGCGGGGGCCGCGATCCTCCAGTGCCTGCAGGCGGGGGACCGCGTGATCTTCCCCGACGACGCCTACTACGGGTACGGCGTCGCCGCCTCGAGCTTCCTCGCCCGCTGGGGGATCGAGAGCGAGATCTGCGACATGGCGGACCTCTCGCGGCTCGCGCGCGCCCTCGAGCGTCCGGCCCGCGTCGTCTGGCTCGAGAGCCCGTCGAACCCGCTGCTGAAGGTCGTCGATCTCGCGGGGGCGATCGCGCTCGCCAAGCGCGCCGGGGCGATCGCGGTCGTGGACAACACGTTCGCCACCCCCGCGCTCCAGCGGCCGCTCGAACTCGGCGCGGACGTCGCGCTCCAGGCCTCGACCAAGTACATCGGCGGCCACAGCGACGTGATGGGGGGCGCGCTCGTCTTCGCGCGCCGCGACGAGCTGCAGGCGCGCGTCCAGCACGCGCGCCACATCCTCGGCGCCGTTGCGAGCCCCTTCGGCTCGTGGCTCGTGCTCCGCGGCCTCAGGACCCTCGCCTGCCGGATGGAGCGTCACAGCGCGAACGCGCTCGCCGTCGCCCGCGCGCTCGCGTCCCATCCCAAGGTCTCCGCGGTGCACTACCCGGGCCTTCCCGATCATCCCGGCCACGCGGTCGCCGCCCGTCAGATGAGCGCCTTCGGCGGAATGATGTCGTTCCGGGTCCGCGGCGGCGCCGAGGCGGCGAAGACGGCGGTCGGCCGGGCGAAGCTCTTCGTCCGCGCCACGTCGCTCGGCTGCGTCGAGAGCCTCATCGAGCACCGGGCGACGAGCGAGGGGAAGTTCGCGAAGGCCCCGCCCGAGCTGATCCGGCTGTCGATCGGGCTCGAGCACCCCGACGACCTGATCGCGGACCTCGATCAGGCGCTGGGCTGAGGGGGCGGGCGCAGCGCCCGCGCCTCCTCGAGCAGCTCGCGAGCCGCCGCGCGGAGCGCGGCGACGCCGCTCTCGGACGCGCTCTCCCGGTGGTGGCGGTCGTCCGGGTCGCCGAGGCCCGCGTCGCGGAGCTGCCGCAGCCGCTCGAGGATCAGGTCGCGGACCTGCTCCGCGTTGTCCACCGCGCGGAGCGTCCCGACGTGCATCGGCCTTCCCGAGTGCTGCTCCCCCGGGCCGTGCTCCGCGCCGCCGCCTCCCCCCGCCGTCCGCACGACCACGTCGGCGATGCCGAGGAGACGCTGGAGCGGCCCCTGGCGGATCGCGATGTTCTGCACGTTGGCGAAGGTGAACGTCATCTCGCGCACGCCGAAGATCCCCTCGCGCAGCCGCATGCTGCGGTCGGTGACGATGTACCAGCGCATCTCGTAGTCGAGGCGCGCCTTCGCGAGCGAGAGCGGGATCTGGACGACGAACACCGCGAGCCCGACCAGCTCGATCGCGTGGAGCGTGTCGGCCGCGCGCCGGTGCCACTTGAGCGCTTCCCCGACCCCCTCGCGCTTCCCGCGCAACCTCGGATCGTTCAGCTCCGCCGTCGTCGCCTTCGGATTCTCGATCCGCCGCGCCGCGACCTGCCAGGCCGAGGTCAGCGACAGGAAGAAGTAGATCGCGAACGCGCCGGCGATCTGCTTCATCCCCCAGACGACCAGCAGGTACTTCCAGAAGTTCGGCGCGGCGCGGAAGACCCGGACCGAGCCGGGAGAGCCGGCGGGGGTGTGGGGCTCCGCCGGGACGCGCGCGAGCCGCAGCACGAGGGACTTGAGAGCGTCAAGCATCGCGGCGCAGCTCGCGGAGCGCGCGCGCGACCTCGCGCAGCGTGGCGGCGACCTCGAGGAGGGGATCGGGCGAGGCGGCGGCGGAGGCGGCGGGCGCGGCCCCGTGGGCGGCGGCGTGCCCCCGCATCTTCGAGTAGAGGAAGTCGCGGACCAGCTCGAACTCCTTGATCCCCTCGATCGTCATCTCGGCCGAGCTGCTGCCGCTCGCCGTCTGGATCTGCACCCGGGCGAGGCCGAGCCACCGCTCGATGAGGTTGCTGGTCAGGTGGATGTCCTGGATCCGCGAGTAGGTGAGGTTGATCTCCCGGCGGAAGAGGATCCCCCAGCGCATCGAGATCCCCTCCGGATCGAACCGGTAGCGCATCGTGTGATAGCGGAAGTAGCTGGGGACGATGAAGATGGGGAACAGCGGACCGGTCAGCACACACGCGAGGGTGTAGTAGGTCATCAGCGAGGGATCGGGGCGCTCGATGCGGTAGATCGGCTCGCTCACGGCTCGGACCCCCCGGCGGACGGTCTAGCGGCCGTGGCGGCGCGCCAGATCGTCCGGACGGTATTCTCGGCCGTTCTTGACCACAAGGCTCACCGTTTCCGAGTTCTCGATCTTCTCCAGCGGGTTCGCGTCGAGCACGACGAAATCGGCGAGCTTCCCCGCCTCGAGCGACCCCAGGTCGCGGTCCAGACCGAGCGTCTCGGCGGGGTAGCGCGTCGCGACGCGGATCGCCTCGAGCGGCGTCATCCCCCCCTGCACGAACGCCCACATCTCCCAGTGCGGCCCGAGCCCCTGCATCTGACCGTGGCCGCCGAGGCAGACGCGCCCGCCGGCGCGCAGGACGTCCTTCGCCGAGGCGGCGACGTCGACGTGGTGCCAGTCGGCCGGGTCGGTGGCCATCACGCCGCGGATCCGGCCGAGCGCGTCCACGATCCCCTGGGGGACGAACTTCTGGAGGCGCTCGTCCTTCCACAGCTCGTAGTGTTGGTGGAACCACTTGTCCCCGGAGATGCCGCCGTAGGCGACGAGGAGGGTCGGCGTGTACGACGTGCCGCTCTCCGCGAAGAGCTTCACCACATCGCGGCGGAGAGGCGTGATGGGGAGGGCGTGCTCGACCGTCGTGTGACCGTCCAGCACGAACGTCATGTCCATCTCGAGGTCGCCCCCGCCCTCGGGGACGACCAGCATGTCCTCCTCGCGCGCCGCCTCGAGGATCCACTGGCGCGCCTCGCGGCGGGGCTGCATGTAGGACTTGACCGAGAAGGCGCCGAGCGCCTTCATCCGCCGGAGGTGATGGCGGGCATCCTCCAGCGAGCCGACGATCGCGCGGCCGGGATCGTCGGCGCCGTAGAGGATGTACCCCGTGGAGAAGATCCTCGGCCCGACCATCAGCCCGGCCTCCACCATCTCGGACTGCCCGAACACCTCCTGGTTGGAGGCCGAGGGGTCGTGCGTGGTGGTGACGCCGTAGGCGAGGTTCGCCGCGTACTTCCACGGCCGCTGCGGGAACACGTCGAGGGTGGAGTAGTGGAGGTGCGCGTGCTCGTCGAACAGCCCCGGGATCACCGTCTTCCCCGAGAGGTCCACGGTCTTCGCACCGGCGGGGACCCTCACCGAGCCGGACGAGCCCACCGCGCTGATTCGCGACCCCGTGACCACGAGCGTCCCCCGCTCGAGGACCTCGTCCCCCTTCATGGTGACGATGCGCGCGTTGGTGTAGGCGACCGTGCCGGTCGGCGCGTCGCGCGGGACCGTGAGGACGATCTCGGTCGCCTGATTCGGGGGGAGCTTCGACTTCTCGGGTGGTTTCTCCTTCTTGTCCTTCTTGTCCTTCTCCGACTCCTGGTCCCTGTTCTTCTCCTTGTCCTTCTCCTTCTCCTGCTCGCGCCAGGCGGTGTCGAGCGCGATCCGGTGGTAGGTGGGGCCCCAGATCCAGGTTACGGTCCGCCCGTCGTCCGCCCAGCTCATCCACTCGCCCCCCTCGTCGGTCAAGCGGACGAGCGGGAGCGCCGCGCCCCCGAGCTCGATGTCCACGGTCTGCGCGCCGAGCGTGGGGAGAGCGGTGACCCAGGCGTTGTACTGCTCGTTGAAGGCCACCCAGCGTCCGTCCGGCGAGACGACCGCCTCCTCCGCGCGCGTGAAGCGCAGGTGGGTGCGCTTGTCGGTCCCGTCGATCTTCACCGAGACCAGGTTGGTCTTCGGGGGCGTCGGGCCGGAGGCGTCGGCGTCCTCGACGAAGTAGATCCGCTCTCCCGAGGCGTCGAACTGCGGCCGGGGCATGCGGCGGTTCGCGCCGCGGTTCTTGGTGCCGATGACGTAGGTCGCGGCGCCGCCTCCGGAGGGGATCCATCGGATCTCGTGCCACAGCTCGTCGATGAGGTCGTCGTCGCGGAAGGTCGCGCCGCTCCCCGCGACGAAGACGATCTTGCTCCCGTCGGGGGAGAACGACGGGTTGACGTACTGCCCCGCGGCGCTCGTCAGCTTGCGCGGGAGCCCGCCGGGGTAGGACATCGACCAGACGTGCCCCCCGTCGGTGTCGTTCCAGGTGACGTACGTCAGCGACTTCCCGTCGCGCGAGAAGGCCGGGGCGTACTCGGGGTCGGAGCCGGAGGTGAGCCGGCGCGGCGTGCCGCCGGGAAGGTCCATCGCGTACAGATGCCCGAGCGCGGAGAACACGAGCGACTTTCCGTCGGGAGATTGCACGGGCCATCTGAGGATCCGCGCGCGAAGCTGTCCCTCGCCCACGCGCCGCGGCGTGTGCAGCGACTCGGTCAGCGTCTGCTCGACCTTCGCGTCGAACGGGATCGCGGTGCGGCCGCCGCCCGCGGCGTCGTAGGCCCAGATCTTTCCCCCGGAGGTCGCGACGATGGCCTTCCCGTCGGGGGTCCACGCGTAGCCGGGGAAGACGCCGTGGAAGCAGAACCCCTCCTGATTGTCCCGGTCGAGATCGCTCGCGACCTGGCGGATCGCTCCGCTGCCGAGGTCCATCACCTCGAGAATCGTCTTGGCGCGAATCCGCCGGACGTAGGCCATCGATTTCCCGTCGGGGGAGATCACCGGCGCGGCCGCGCCGCCGAACTCTCCGGTGATCGGCACGGTCTGCCCGTTCCAGCGGTCGAAGCGCTTGATCTGCCAGATCCCCTCGTTGACGTTCCGGTCGTACCGGTAGCGGGCATCGCGCGCGGAGAAATAGAGAAAGCGTCCGTCCTTCGAGAAGACGGGGTCGGCCGCGTCGGGCTGCTCGTCCTTCTTGGTCAGCTGGACGCCGCTGCCTCCGCGGACGTGCCACATCCACAGCTCGACGGTCCCCAGCGACGACCGATCGGTCAGCCGCTTGCGGCCGACGAGATACTGCCCGTCACGCGACCAGGCGGGGCCGCTGACGGTGCTGTCCTTCTCCGTCGAGATCGCGCGCGCGTTCTTGCCGTCGAGATCGCAGACCCACAGGTTCTCGATCCCGCCCCTGTCGGAGGCGAAGGCGATCTGGCGCCCGTCGGGGGAGAAGCGGGGCTGCACGTCGTACGCGCGGCCGCTCGTGATCCGCGTGGCCTGCCCTCCCGCCGCCGGGATCCAGTAGAGATCTCCGAGCAGCGAGAAGACGATCCTCGATCCGTCCGGGTGCACGTCGAGCGCCAGCCACGTCGCCTCGTCGGTCGAGAAGGCGATCGAGTGGGTGGGCCCGTGCGCGTCCTCGACCTTCCACGGGGCGTCGTCCTTGGCGTCCTTCGGAGCCTCGGCGAAGGTGGACGAGGCGACGAGCGTGGCGGCGAGGGCGAGGGAACGGAGAGGATGCATGGAGACCTCCGGTGGCGAGAGGCCACGTACGGTAGCGCAGCCCGTGCGTGTACGTCTCGGCCGACCGGAGGTTTCCGGACTTACAGGGAGGCGACGAACGACCGATACATCGGCGGCGGCTCCGCGAGGCGGATCCCCATCCCCACCGGCCGGCCGTAGTCCGGCCGCAGGCGGTTCCACATGACGAGCCCCCGGAGCGGGAGCGTGTGCGCCTCGATCTCGAGGTTGATGCGGAGCGGGAAACCTTCCTCCTCGGGATCGGAGACGTTGATGAACATCCCTTCCGCGGAGAGATTGACCGTGAGCCCGAGGATGCCGGCCCGCTCCCGGCCGAATCGCACCGGGAGACAGCGCAGCTTCCGCGGCGAGGCCGACGGCGTCGATGGACCGGTCGGCGTCGGACCGCCGCGCCGCGCGGAGCGCTTCGACCGGACGTGCTGCTCGATGAAGGCGACCGCGAGCGCCTCGGCCTCCTCGCGTGTGCCGCCGACGAACTTCATCGCGCCCCCGCCTCCGGGGGCCGTCCACAGGACGTTCGGGAACGTGACGATCCGGGCGCGCCAGACGTCGTGCGACGGCGCGAGCAGCACGCCGATCGCTTCGTGTCCGTGCGGCGTCTCGATCTCGACGCGCCAGCCCGGCTTCTCCGCTCCGGTCGCCCGGAGGTCTCCCGGACAGATCCGGGGTTCCGTGTGCTCGGTGCCGCAGACGCGGCACCACCCATGTGTCGCCGTTGCCACCGTGCCCATGACCTTCCTCCTGCCCCGACGCTCGGCCGCCTCCCGGTCAATTCGCGGCCCCGCCGATTACAGGGCAAGGGGGGTGCCACCACCCGAGGCGCGCCGTTCGGCCCCCGCCGGGCGGCGGGTGGTCACGGAGGTGCAGGGGCGCTTACCAAATCGTCGCTAAGGGATCTCGCGAACGAACTCCCGGTAGGGTGCGGGCGGGGAGAGGAGATGCACCCCCATCCCCGCCGGCCGTCCGAGGACCGTGCGCGGCCGCGCCCAGATCACCTTTCCGCTCAATCCCGTCGGCCCCGTCTCGAGATCGATCAGGACGCGCAGACCCGTTCCCGGATCGAGCGGCGCGAGCGTGACCACGAACAGGCCGCTCTCGGAGAGGTTCCCCGTCATCGCCGAGACGAGCGACGGACCCGCGCCGAAGCGAACCGGGACCGCGAGCAGCTTCCGCGACGCGGGGCTCTCCGCGGCGGATGCGGCGGCTTCCGCTCGGAAGCTGAGGACGCCCGGCGGCTCGACCGCGTCGTGGCGCGCGTACCCGCGCGCGGTGATGTGCCCCTCCACGAACGCGATCGCCTTCGCCTCGGCCTCCTGCGGAGTCTTCCCGGCGAACTTGAGCGTGAGGAGCCCTCCCGGGACGGTCCAGACCACGTTGGGGTAGGTGATGATCCGCGCGCGCCAGAGATCGCCGGACGGAGCGACGAGCACGCCGTACGCCTCGACGCCGAACGGCGTGTCCACCGCGACGCGCCAGCCGTGGCGCTCGGGGCCGGTGGCGCGAAGCTCCCCCGGACACTCCGCTCGCGACCCGTGGCTCCCGCCGCAGACCGGACACCAGGTGAGCGCCACCCTTCCCCCTCGATGCTGGCGCCAGGGTAGCATCCCGAGATGACGGCGAGACGCGACCGATCCCTGCTGTGGCTGCCGGTCGCCGCGGCCCTCGCGGTCTGGGTCGCCGCGACGGCCTTCGTGCTGCGGCACGTCCTTCGCGGCGACGACTGGGTGATGGCGCAGGTCCGCGAGAACCGTCTCGTGGACGACCTCGCGCGCGAGACGCTCCCGTTCCTCCCCGTCTATCTCGCCGTCGGCGCGCTCGCGCTCGCGGGCGGATGGGTCCTCATGCTGCCGTTCCGCCGGCGTCCACGTCGAGGGGCCCGCGAGGGGATCGCCGGGTCGTGCGTCTTCTTCTTGATTCTCGCGGGATCGACGCTGTACGGCGTGCGCGAGCACCCCGCGAGCTTCGCAGGGCTGTTCTACGGAAGGGGAGGGGCCCTCCGCCGCCTGCAGCTCGCGCTCGAGAGGACGCCGTCGGCCGTCGCCCCCGCGCCATCGTCCGCGCCGTCTGCGCAAGCCTCGCGCGGCGCGGCGTCGCCACGCCCGAACGTCCTGATGATCGTCGTGGACTCGCTCCGCCCCGACCGCGTCCGGGGATCGGGGGATGCGCCCGAGGTCGCGGCGAGGATCCAGGGGCTGGAGGCGGGGTCGGCGGTCTTCTCGCGCGCGACGACGCCGCTCGCGCGCACCTACGGGTCGATGACGAGCGTCCTCACGGGACTGCACCCCGTGCGGCACGGCGTGCGGACGCTCTACCCCGAGCGGGCCGCGCGGGGCCCCCTCGCCGGGGCGCTCCCGCGACGGCTCGCTCGGGCCGGGTACGCGACGATCGCCGTCGGCGGCTACTGCGCGACCGTGCTGCGCGAGATCGACTTCGGCTTCGCCGTGCAGCGCACGCCGCGGAGCGAGCTCGGCCTGATCGTCTCGGCCGCCGCCCTCCGCGCGCACCCGCTGATCCCGGTCTGGCTTCGAGGAAGCCGGCTCCGCGACCAGTTCCCGATCCTGCGCGACGCGGTCGAGGGGGAAGATCCTCGGGAGGTCGCAGCGGACGCGGTCGCCTCCTGGCGCGCGGCCGCGCCCCCGTTCTTCGAGGTGGTCTTCTTCGGGAACCCGCACCAGCCGTACGTCCCGCCGGCGGGGGCCGCCGCGTCTCCCGGCGCCTATCGGGGACCCAACCGATACAGTGTGACGGCGGGGGACCTCGTCGAGCAGGTGCGGATCGGCACCACGGGGGGAGTGGCGCGTGAGAGCGCCGCGGAGGCGGCCAACGTCCGACGGCTGTACGACGGCGCCGTCCGCGGGGTGGACCGCGCCGTCGGCGAGCTCCTCGACGCGCTCGACCGCGACGGGCTCCGGGACGACACGATCGTCCTGGTCCTCGCCGACCATGGCGAGAACCTGCTCGACGCG
>DASRJG010000149.1:0-11715 GCA_035649595.1 Candidatus Polarisedimenticolaceae bacterium | reverse complement strand
TGACGGCCCGTGAGCAGGTAGCCCTCGAGCCATCCCTGGCACTGGTGCTCCGAGAGGACCTCCATGACCCGGCCGTCCGGCGCGAGCCGCTCGTCGTCCGGGGTCAGGCGCGCGACCAGGCAGCGCGGCGTGGCCTCGAGGATCGCGTCCCAGCGGTTGGAGGTCGTCTCGTCCGGGGAGAAGACCCGGAAGTTCGCCGACCGCATGTTTCCCTTCATGACGTCCCGGAGGTACGCCCCCTGGACGCGCGTCGCCTCCGCGTCCACCGCCCCCGGCGCCGGGACCGCGACCGCGTAGGCCCGCGGGTCGGGGAGCTTCAGATCGCGGAGGAGCGCGCCGCCGTTGGCGTGCGGGCTCGCGCTCATCCGGCGCGATCCCTTCGGGGCGAGCGCGCGGATCGCGGCGACGGGACGCCCGCGGCGATCGAAGAGCTCCTCCGGCCGGTAGCCGCGGAGCCACTCCTCGAGCAGGGCGAGGTGGCCGGGGTTCTCCCTCATGTTGGCCAGCGGGACCTGGTGCGACCGGAACGTCCCCTCCACCCGCTTGCCGTCCACACGCTTGGGGCCCGTCCAGCCCTTCGGGGAGCGGAGCACGATCATCGGCCACGTGATCGGGACCTTGCGCCCGCGGCCGGTCCCGCCGCGGCGCCACGCGCGCTGGATCGCGCGGATCGAGGCGAGCGACCGGTCGAGAGCGCGCGCCATCGCGCGATGCATCTTCGCGGGGTCTGCGCCCGCCACGACGATCGGCCTCCACCCCGTTCCCGCGAGCATCCGCTCGAGGTCCTCGGGGGGAATGCGGTCGAGGACGGTGGGCCCGGCGATCTTGGCGCCGTTCAGGTGGAGGACCGGGAGGACCGCCCCGTCGCGCGCGGGGTTGAGGAACTTGTTCGAGTGCCAGCTCGTCGCGAGCGGTCCGGTCTCCGCCTCGCCGTCTCCGACGACGCAGGCGACCACGAGCCTCGGATTGTCGAACGCCGCCCCGAACGCGTGGGAGAGCGAATAGCCCAGCTCGCCCCCCTCGTGGATCGAGCCCGGGGTCTCGGGAGCCACGTGGCTGGGCACGCCGCCGGGGAAGGAGAACTGCCGGAAGAGGCGGCGCATCCCCTCGGCGTCCTGCGAGACCTGCGGATAGACCTCCGAGTAGGTCCCCTCGAGCCAGGCGTTGGCGAGCGCCGCCGGGCCGCCGTGCCCGGGGCCCATCACGTAGATCATCTCGCAGCCGTGCTCGCGGATCGCGCGGTTGAGGTGGATGTAGATGAAGTTCAGTCCGGGGGTGGTGCCCCAGTGCCCGAGGAGGCGCGGCTTGACGTGCGCGGCGGCGAGCGGCTCCCGCAGCAGCGGGTTGTCCATGAGGTAGATCTGTCCGACGGAGAGGTAGTTCGCGGCGCGCCACCAGAGGTCGAGACCGGTCACCTCTCGATCCTCAGGACGACGACCGTCATGTCGTCGTGCTGCACGGCTCCGGCCGAGAACGCGTCGGCCGACACGAACAGCCTCCGGATCAGCTCCCCGGCCCCCGAGCCCGTCGCCGTGCGGACGGCCTCGGCGAGGCGCGCCTCCCCCCACTCCTCGTCGTGGCCGTTCATCGCCTCGCTGATCCCGTCCGAGTAGACGAGAAGGAGGTCCCTCGGCTCGAGGACGACGCTCCGCTGCTCGTAGCGCCCCGCGGTGACCAGCCCCACGACCGGGCCGGTGGCGGGGAGCCGCTCGACGTGCCCGTTGGAGACCCGGAACAGCATCGGAGCGTTGTGCCCGGCGTTGACGTAGTCCAGGCGGCGCGTCTTGGGGTCCAGCTCGCCGTAGAAGAAGGTCGCGTAGCGGTTGTCGGGGGAGGCCTCGTAGATGAGGTGGTTCATGTTCACCATCAGCTGCGCGAGGTCCGACGGGCCCGACAGCCGCTGACCGCGGAGCGACGCCTGTAGCCCCGCCATCAGGAGCGCCGCGGGGATCCCCTTTCCGGCGACGTCCCCCAGCGCGATCCCGAGGCGCCCCCCCGGTAGGGAGAGGAAGTCGTAGTAGTCGCCGCCGACCCCCTGAGCCGGCCGGCAGAACCCCGCGCAATCGACTCCCGGGATCTCGGGGAGCTTCTGCGGGAAGAGCTGGCGCTGGACGTCCCGGGCGATCTCGATCTCGCGGCTCATCCTCTCCCGCTGGGCGATCTCGCGCGCCACGGTCTCGGTGAGGCGGGTGTTCTCGAGCGAGAGCCCCGTCTGGCTCGCGACCGATCCGAGGAGCTTGGAGTCCGAGATCGAGTAGGGCTCCTCGCTTTTCTTGGGCCCGAGCGTGATCGCGCCGAGCAGCTCGCGCCTCCCGTGGAGCGGCAGGATGATCTCCGCGTCGAGCGCCGAGAAGCGGTCGAGGGACTCGGCCTGATCGGTCCGCACGCGGACGGGGCGGGCGGACTCGCGCAGCCTCGCGAGGGAGTCCGAGGTCGCCGGGATCGAGACCGACGGCTCCGGATGGAAGCCGCGCGACCGGCGGAGCACGAAGCGGTCGCCGTCGATCAGCAGGACCGCGAGCTTGTCCACGTGGAGCGTCTCGCCGATGCGGTCGAGAACGGTGTCGAGCAGCGTCCCGGTCTCGCCGATCGTCCGCACCTCCTCGGACAGGCCCGTGAGGACCTGCTCGGTGTCGTACGCCTCGCGGAAGAACCTCCTGTCGGTCCAGTCGAACGCGCGCTTGGCGAGACGCGGCAGCAGGACCGCCGCCGCCATCCCCAGCGCGATCGCCTGCAGCTTGCGCGGGCGGTTCGCGAACGGGTCGTTCACGAGGTTCCACGCGTTCCAGGCGACTCCGAGCATGAACAGCACCACGATCATCCGGATCGCGCCGCGCGTCACCGCGTAGCGGAGCCCCTGGCGGACGACGACGCGCACGTCCATCGCCCGATCGACGAGAATGACGTAGGCGAGCGCGATCGGGAAGATCGCGAGCGCGAGCAGGCACGGGATGACGACGCCCATCGGCACGCTCTCGAGCGCGCGCCCGGTCGTGCGGATGAAGACGACGACGGCGAGGAGCGGCGACAGGGAGAGCGTCCCTCCCCAGGCCAGGAGCCTGAGGCGCCGCCTCGCGTCGGCGTCGGTCGCGACGCCGATCTTCCAGCCCATGACGAGGAAGAAGAAGGAGATGCTCGCCATCGCGAGGACCGTGCCCGGGCCGATGATGATCCGGACGGCGTTGTACACGAAGAGCCACCCGCGGAGATCGAGCGCCTCGATCACGGTCGCGACGACGACAGCCGCCGCGAACACCGCCGTCGGGCCGAGCAGGATCCACTTCACCCAACCGTACTTCCGCTCCCACGGAAGCCGTCCGGCGAAGTGGACCCCGAACAGCGGGAACGCCACGGCCCAGCCGGCGTTGAGGAACGCGGTGTAGATCGCCCCCGAGATCCGGAGCGCGTCGGGCCAGCGCTCCAGCGCCGTCTGCTGGGGTCCCGCGATCAGCGCGAATCCGAGCAGGATCACCAGCACGAGCCACGCCATCGGGTCGCGCGGCCGGGCCAGCACGACCCAGAACCCGACGAAGAAGCACAGCCAGGGGACGATCAGCCCCTGGACCATCAGGAGCACGCGGATCCCGAACAGGTACGGCTGGCTCGCGGCCGAGCGCATCCTGATCGCGGACGCGATCGTCGTCTCCGACCCGTCCTTCTGGGTCCGGCTCACCACGACGTTCAGCGTGCCGTGCGTGCCGATCGCGTCCACGTGCCGCACCAGCTCGCACGCGCGGCGGAACGGGTGACCGTCGTAGGAGATCAGCCGGTCCCCCCGCTGGATCGGTGGCACCGCGCGCGCATCGAGGTCCCTCGACCGGAACGTGATCTCCCCGTCCGGCCAGCTCGCGACGAGAGGCGTCGCGACGACGCGGTCCGGATGGAAGACGATCCGGGCGAGCTCACGGGTCATCGGAATCCGGTACGCCGCCGACCAGACGAAGAACAGCCCGAGGAGCCCGTAGAGGCCGTAGAGAGCCGCGTTGCGGCCGTGGTGTTCCATCCTCATCGGAGGTTACCATGCGCGCCGCCGCGTCACGGAGTTCCCATGGAGCTGTACCCGCACGGACCGATCGGCTTCCTCGACGACGGGCTGTTCCTCGTCGAGGGGCGCTGGAAGCGGTCGGTGTTCGAGAGGAAGATGACCGTCTTCCGCCTGGCGAGCGGCGAGGTCGCCGTGCATTCGGCGATCGCGATGGACGAGCCGGGGATGGCGGCGCTCGAGGCGATCGGGCGGCCGTCCTGGGTCCTGGTGCCGAACATCCTCCACGCGTCGGACGCCGGGTGGTACGCCGCCCGCTACCCGTCCGCGAGGATCCTGGTCCCCGCGGCGGTCCGCGCGAAGCTGTTCGACAGGATCCCGCGCATCGACGGCTCGCTGGACGAGGACTGGCCCGACTCGCTCCAGGGGGAGCTCTCCATCGTCCCCCTCCACGGCACGACGATCGGCGAGGTCGCCTTCGTGCACGCCCCGTCCCGCACCCTCGTGCTCACCGACGCCGTCTTCCACTACGCGGGGCGTGACCTACCGTTCCTCTCGCGCCTCCTCATGCGCGCGAACAGCGCCTACGGCCGCTTCGGCCCGTCGCGGATCTTCCTCTCCTTCGTCGTCAACGACCGGAAGGCCCTGCTCGCGTCGATCGACGCGCTCCTCACGCACGACTTCGACCGCGTGATCATGTCCCACGGCCGGATGCTTCCCGAAGGCGGGCGCGAGGCGATGGCCGACGCGTTCGCGTCGCTGCGGCGCTAGCCTCCGGGCGCCCGCCGCCCGTGGCGGTGGAGCACGCGGTGCCGGTTCCGGTAGAGGTAGATGACGATCAGCACGTTGACGACGAGGATCGCGAACAGAAGCGGCGCGAAACCTCGCATGAGGTGGTGGATCTCGATCGGCACGAAGAAGGCCGACTCGCCGATCACCACCCATCCCGCCCAGCTCCAGCGGAACATCAGCCCCACCGCCTCGACGAGGGAGAGGACCGCGTAGAGGAGCGTCCCCGTCGCGATCCATCCGATCGTGGACGGGGTCACGTGCGCGAGGCGCGTCCCCAGCGCCTCGAAGAACTCCCGCTCGGGGTCGATCCGGAGCGCGCGCAGGACGCTCTCCAGGGCGGCCGCGAGATCGTCGCCGATCAGGCTGTAGACGCCGAGGGCGAGGGCGAGGAGCAGCCCTCCCTTGACGAGCTTGAACGCGATGATGGCGTACAGCCCGGCGGGACGCGGTCGGTTCGCGGCCACCTCAGCCGGCCCGGCTCTCGCTCCGCGTCGCACCGTGAGCCTCGCGGAAACGGGCGGCGCCCGCCCGCCCCATGTAGCGCTCGAGGATCCTGGGCTCGGTGCGGCGAAGATCCACGGCGATCAGCACGTCGAGGACGTTCGAGAAGGCGGGATCGACGTTGTAGCCGAGGAGGCGGCCGTCGAGCTTCAGGTACTGCTTGAGGAGGACCGGAACCCCCTTCTGGTCGGCTTCGATCTCGGAGATGAAGGTCGAGACCTCCTCGAGGTCGCGCAGGTGCGAGAGCCCGGGCGCGGCCCCGGCGCGTCGCGAGCGGCGGAAGGGGTTCGTCGGGCGGACCCAGCGGGCCCACTCCGTGGACTTCCGGTTCCGCTCGAGGAAGGCCACGATCAGCTTCTGCGACGCCGAGCGGTACTCCGCGCTGATGCTCACCGGGCCGAAGAGGGTGACGTAGCGCGGATGGCGGACGAGGAAGCGGCCGATCCCCTTCCACAGGAGGAGCAGCGGGGCGTAGCCCTTCTGATGCTCCGTGCGCACCCACGACCGGCCCATCTCCAGCGCCGGTCCCATCGCGTCGAAGAGCCTCGGGTCGTAGCGGAAGAGGGACGAGGTGTACAGCCCCGGGATCCCCTCGGCCGCGATCCTCTCGTCGGTCGCTCCCAGACGGTAGGCGCCGACGATCTGCCGCGCGCCGCGATTCCAGATGAAGAGGTGGCGGTACACCTCGTCGAAGGGATCGAGGTCGATCGCGCGCCCCGTTCCTTCCCCGACGTCGCGGAACGTCAGCTCCCGGAGCCGCCCGATCTCCCGCAGCAGGGCGGGGATCGACGCCGCGTCCGCGACGAAGACCTGGGAGCCGTCCGCCTCGAGCAGCAGGGCGTCCGCCGGGAGGCGGGCGATGTCCGACTCGAGGTCGGCGACGGGGACGGGAGGCACGAGCGGCTCGGTGGAGCGCGGCGTTCGTCGCGGCTGGATCACCCCCGGCCGTGGAAGCGAGGTCCGCTCCGCCAGGATCTCCGTCCGCTCGCGGAGGTAGGCGATCGCCTCGCCGTCGTCGTCGAACGCCGCCAAGCGGGAGGCGGCGATCGGGGAGCCGAGCCTGAGCTCGACCGTGGATCCCCTTCGCGCCAGCAGCTCGCGCGGCAGCAGCGCGGTGCGCAGCCGCTCGTGGACCATCCCCGCCGCGTGGAACAGCGGACCGTTCGCCCCGGGGACGAAGACCGGGAGCGTCGCGGCGCCGGCGCGCCGTGCGAGTCCGGCGATCGTTCGGCTCCACGCGGGATCGGCGACCCGGCGGCGCCTCAGATCGATCGAGGCGACCTCGCCGGCCGGGAAGACGATGAGGGTCCCTCCTCGCGCCAGCCATGCGAGCGCGCGCCGGAGCCCCGCGACGTTGAACGCCGACGACGACGGGCCCTCGAACGGGTCCACGAGGAGGAGCATGTCCCGGATCTCGGGGATCCGGGCGAGCAGAGCGTTGGCGAGGAGGCGCACGTCGGGGCGGACCCGCACGAGCGTGAGCGCGAGCGCCAGCCCTTCGACCGCCCCGAACGGGTGGTTCGCGACGACGAGCAGCGGCCCCGACTCCGGGATGCGTGACAGGTCCTCGGGACGGACGGAGACCGAGATCGACAGACGCGCGAGCGCCCAGGTCAGGAACTCGGGTCCCGTCGCACCGAGAGGTCGATGGCGGTAGTGGCGTCCGAGCGTCGCGAGACCTAGGGCGCGCTCGAGCACCGGGCGCGCCGCGCCGAACGCCGCGCGGCGGAGGAGTCCCGGCGGCGACCACGCGATGCCGAAGACCCCGGCCGGATCCGGGCTCACGAGAGCCGTCGCTCCTTGACCGGGCCCTGGGGGACGCCGATCGGGAGCGCGAGCCTCGCGGCCGGCGACGCCGGGTCCACGGCGCTCGAGCCGCTCCGGGGCCACCAGGCGAGGGTGGCGACCGCGCGCGCCGGGTCGACGTGGATCTGGGTCACGCTCCGCGTCGCGCTCTGGGCGCGGGTCATGAACGGCGCCCTCGGCTCCTCCCCCGGCGACGTCACCACGTGAAGGGACGGGACCCCCGCGAGCATGGGCTCCCCCGAAGCTCGCCAGTCGTCGAACACGCGGCGGCGTGAGGCGGCGACCTCCGGCTCGTCCCATGACGACGACGTGAGGAGCGTCCAGCCGAGCCCGACCTCCTCGCGCTCGAGCCCTCCGCCGTGCCGCCAGCGCACGACCTCCCCTCCGTCCTTGGAGGCCACCAGGAGCGTGAACGACGCGTACGCGGAGAAATCGACCACCCCGTGGACCCGCGGCCGGCCGGCGCCATCCTGCTCCTCGAGGATGCGGGGGATGATCGACCCGCGGCTCGGCACGCCCGGGTTGCCGCGGAGCGCTTCATCGGCCGGCCCGTAGCCGTTGAGAACGCAGGCCGCGACCCCACGGTCGTTCACGCCGATCCAGGTCCCGCCTGAGGCGCTGTCGAAGGGCGCGAGCCAGGACGGCCGGCCCGGCGCGCCGGGGATGATGCGCGGGGGCTCCTCCGGCGCGCGGTCCCACCGCTCGTCCCGGTTCATCGTCAGAAGGAGCGAGCCTCCGTCGCAGCGGAGGGTGACGGTGCACATCAGCCGTTCGTCACCAAGGATTCGTGATGCGCGGCCGTCGAATAGGCGACGGCGAGGGCGGTCGGGATCTCCACCCCCGCGACGCGCGCCGCGAGCACCATGATCGCGATGTGATGGATCGTGTGGCTGGAAAGGAACAGAAGCTCCCTATCGAGGAATGTCGGGGAGCTGACGGGCGGACGGCCGGGGGCCGCCGACTGTGAGATGAAGAACCCGCGGCCCAGGTCGGCGGTCGCGAGGCCCGAGAGCTCGGACGAGATCTCCGCGAGCGCGGCCCGGGCGGAGCCGGGGTCGCGCTCCAGGCCGGTCTCGCGCGGGCGGGCGTCGTAGTCCACCTCCCCCGCGCGCCACCCCTCCAGAAGCAGGCGGAAGTGCTCGATGCAGTGCCGGAGATGAGGGCCGACCACCGGGTACCGTGTCGGGTCTTTCTCGATCAACGAGGCGACGACGGCGTCGCAGCGCCGGCAGGCTTCCAGGCAGCCGCTCACGACATCCGGGACGCGCCCCGCCAGGATCGCGCTCATCAGGACGGCTCCCCGGGGCTTGCCACGCCCCTCCCGTGAGATCGGCGGGCCAGTCTCGCAGGGATGTGGGAGGGGCGCAAGGGCTACGCGGGCGTCATCATCCGAACCGTCTCGCGTAACTGATGCAGCGTGAAGGGCTTCTGGATCACGCGCGCGCTGCACGCGCGCACGCGCAACGATTCGGCATGGTCGAGCAGCCGCGCGGTCAAGATGAAGACCCGCCCTTGCAGCTCCGGCCGCGCGACGACGAGATCCTCGAGCCACGGCAGGGGGCTGTGCCCGTTGATCAGCAGATCGAGCGTGAGCAGGTCGATCTCCACGGAGCGAAGGACCTCCGATGCTTCCTCGACCGATCGCGAGGTGAAGCAGGCGTGTCCGTCCGCCTCGAGAGCGAGCTTGATCAGCTCGGCGAGGAATGCTTCTTGTTCGACGACCAGAACTTTCATGGGCGCGTCCACCCTCCGCGTCCCCCTCTGTTACGCCTCTTCTTATCGGGGCGTGGTTCTGGCGGGAGTATACGGTTGCGGTGATGGGAAGACCGCGTTTCCATTTTGGGAAATTCAACGGCAACGGCCTGGTTTTGGGTGGCCGATGGCAGAGAAAATTAGAAAGACGGAAGAGAAGTGGCGCCCGCAACTGACGCACGCGCTACTGCGTCAACTCACGAGCCTGCACGGGGCTCGCCCGCAGCGCGTCGAGCGCGATGAGCGTTCCGTCCCGGCCGGCACGGCCGAAGCTCAGCACGCCGGTCGGGCAGCTCGCGACGCAGGCCGAGCAGCGGACGCACTGCGGGTCTTCCATGGGGAGCCCCTTGTTCGCGAAGCTCATGATGTCGATCCCCTGGTGGCAGACCGACGTGCAGACGTTGCAGGAGATGCACCTCTTCTTGTCCGCGAAGATCCGGAACGAAGAGAACCGGGCATAGACGTGCATCAGCGCCGCGAGCGGGCAGCCGAAGCGGCACCACACCCGTCCGCTGAAGTGGAAGTAGAGACCGACTCCCAGGATCCCCGCGAAGCCGACGTCCACCAGCCAGTAGTAGCGGCTCAGCCCCGCATCGAAGAGTGGGCCGGCGAAGGATCCGGGGCGGACCCAAGCGATCGCCCGCAGCAGCGCGAGGGCGAGGGCGACCGCCAGGAGCCCCTGGCCGATCATGTTGAGCCGGTTCCAGAAGGGCCCGTGAGGCATCTTGCGCCGGTGCGCGTCGCCGAGAGTCTCGGCCAGGGCCCCGCAGGAGCAGATCCAGCCGCAATACGCTCCCTTCCCCCAGCGCAGCACGATCGCCGGGATCAGGACGAACGTCTGCAGGATCGAGATCACGAGCCAGAGGGCGAGCGGCTTCGCCGTGAAGACGTTCCAGATGAAGAGGGGCCAGGCGAGGATGATGCCGAAGGCCCTCCAGTACTCCCGTCCCTGCGGGTCGGCCGCCGTTGCCGGAAAGAGCTGATCGGCCAGCCAGCGCCACGCCCCCTGGTCGAACCAGCCGTTGTGTCCCATCCAAGGGAGCAGGACATAAGGAAGGAGGAAGAGAGGAACGACCTGGACGGCGATCAGGGTCAGCGTCTGGGCGCGCACGTAGGGGGTGTCGCTCCGGCGGATGCGACGCGCGCCGAAGAACGCGACGCAGAGACAGTAGGCGAGGGAGTAGTAGAAGCCCGGGGAGCCGAGCGAGAGTGAGAGCGTGCCGAGAAGATGCGAGGGGCGCGCGAAGGCGCTCCCCGCCCGGGCCAGGCCCTCGGGCACCGCATACGGGAACCAGCGGCGCGCCCGGAAGAGCTCGTTGAGCGTCCCGCTCGCCTTCCAGTTGTAGATGAAGACGCAGACCGCGAGGACCGCGGCGAGGCCGGCCCAGGTCATCGCCGTCCGATCGCCGCGGATACGGACCCCCGAGCGACGCAGCAGATCCAGCGGGGCCTCGCGGCCGAGCATCGTGAAGACCGCCTGGTTGGGAATCGTCCGCCGCTCCCCCCCGCTCCCGGTGAGGACCACCTCGGCTGGGCGGATCTCCTCGACCCTCGACGAGAGCGCGATCGTGATCGCCGGATGGCCCGTCACCGCAGCCACGTTCTCCGGCTTCGGGCGCGAGAAGCGTTCCCCACGATAGGAGAGCGTCACGCGCCCCCCCGCGGACGCGATCGCCGCGGCGCACTCGAGCGCGGCGTCCCCGCCGCCGATGACCAGGACGTCCTGTCCGGCGAAGTCGGCGGGATCGTGGAGGCGGTTCGAGACCTTGTCGAGATCCTCACCCGGAACGTCGAGGCGCTTGAAGTTCCCGGACCGCCCGACGGCGACGATCACGCGACGCGCCGGGAGGGACGTGCCGTCCTCGAGGATGACGTCGAGGCGGTCCGCCGACCGCACGATCCGATCGACGCGGCCGATCCGCGGAACGATCCCGGCCTGCTCCCGCTGCCGCTCCAATTCCTCGACGAGAGGCTCCTTGACGTTCGCGGTCAGCTCGAGGCGCCCGGCGGGGATCATGTCCGACGGGTAGGTGTAGATCGGCTTCCGTCTCGGAAAGTTGTGGATCGTGGTCAGCGGCGACGCGGCTTCCACGATCACGAAGTCGATCCCGAGCTCCTTCGCCTCCAGCGCCGCCGCGAGCCCCGACACCCCCGCCCCGACGATGACGAGGTCGTGCACCGGCTCCTCCCCGCGGCGCTTCGCCGGAAGCGACGATGCGATCTCGCGCACGACGCGAGCGCCCGAATCGGCGGCGAACTTGAGGAGCGGGATGCCGGTGAGATCCCCCGCGATGAAGAGTCCGCGCACCGCCGTCGACCCGTCGGGGCCGACCTCGGGGAGCTTCTCGACGGTCCCCGCCGGCCATCCGGTGTGGAGCCAGCGGGCGTAGCACCGCCATGGACCGCGGTGGGGTCGGGTCATCGAGCGCGCGCGAACCGCTGGAGGACGGACGGATCGACCGGGTATCCGAGCTGCGCCGCGCGCCTCACGTCGGCGGCCCCTTCCGCCGCCCGCCCCATCTGCTCCAGCGCGAGCCCGCGGTTGAGGTGGGCCTCCGCGAAGAGCGGATTCAGGCGGATCGCCTCGCCGAGCTGCGCGAGCGCCCCGTCCCACGATCCCAGGTCTCCCAGCACGATCCCCAGGTTGAACCGGAAGGTCGCCCGCGCCGGATCCAGCCGCACGGCCTCGCGAAGGTCCCGTAGCGCGGCGTTCCGGTCGCCGAGCGACGCGCGCGCCACTCCGCGGTTGGCCCAGGCGTCGGCGTAGCCGGGGACCGCGGCCAGGGCGGCATCATAGTCGGCGATCGCGCCGGCGTCGTCCCCCGCCGCCTCGAGCGCGACCCCACGGTTCTGGTGGGCGATCGCGACGCCGGGGTGCTTGC
>DASRJG010000148.1:0-3749 GCA_035649595.1 Candidatus Polarisedimenticolaceae bacterium | reverse complement strand
GGGATCTCCGCGTCCTGACCGGTAGTTTTCCGTGCTCTTCTGTCGTAGGCTGAGCGCCGGCTCACGGCGTGGAGAGACATCCTTGAAGGCGATCCCGCTCCTGCTCCTGCTCGTCCCGGCGGCCGCCCTGGCGGACGAGGTGTTCCTCAAGGACGCCGGGACGATCTCGGGGCGGATCGTCGAGCAGACGGCCGACACCGTGCGCGTGGACGTGGGGGGCGGCGTCGTGGGCGTGCCGATGTCGCGCGTGGAGCGGATCCAGAAGGGGAGGTCTCCGCTCGACGACTTCGACGACCAGGCCAAGAAGCTCGGGCCGAAGGATGTCGCGGGCTGGAAGAAGCTCGCCCGGTTCGCCGAGGACAAGGGACTCCCCGCCCAGGCGCACGACGCCTACAAGAAGGTCCTGTCCATCGCGCCCGACGACGCCGACGCGAACACCGCCCTCGGGCGCGTGCAGCTCGACGGAAAGTGGGTCACCGCGGAGGAGAGCTACCGGGCTCGCGGGTTCGTCAAGTACAACAACGAGTGGATGACGCCGGCGGAGGCGCAGGTGCTCCAGACCGAGGCGGCGAACGACCAGGCGCGCCGCGACGCCGAGGACCGCGCCCGTGACGCCGAGGACGCGGCGCGGGACGCGGAGGCGCGAGCGAAGGATGCGGAAGCGCGGGCGAAGAAGGCGGAGCGAAACCAGTGGGTGGATCCCTTGGTCTACGGCGGGTGGGGCTTCGGAGTGACCGAGTGGCCGGTCGCCCCGACGTTCAACCCCATCTGGGAGGACGAGGATTGAACCGCGCGGCGCGGATCGGGGCGCTCGTGCTGGCCTTCGCCGCAGCGGCGTCGGCCGCGGAGCCGGCGAAGGCGCCGGCCAAGAGCGTCGACGCGATCGTCGCGGAGTACGTCGTCGCACGCGGCGGCCTGGCGAAGATCCGGTCGGTCCAGACGCTCCGTCAGACCGGTCGTGCCTACGGCGAGGGAGGCCGGCAGGCCGCGGTGCGGCGCGAGCTGAAGCGCCCCGGGAAGGTCCGCTTCGAGTTCACCGTGCAAGGGGTCACCGGTGTCTACGTCACGAACGGCGGGCGCGGCTGGATGGTCTCCCCGTTCGACGGGGAGATGGACGCCAAGCCGCTTCCCGACGAGGCGGTGGCCGACGCTGTGGAGCAGGCGGATTTCGAAGGCCCGCTCGTCGATTGGAAGAAGAAGGGGCACAAGCTCGAGTACGCCGGCCGCGAGACCATCGACGGCCGCGAGGCGGACCGGCTGAAGCTCACGCTCGCGAGCGGCGTGGTCCGGTACGAGTCGATCGACGTCAAGACCCACTTCCTGCTGCGGACCGAGACGACGAGGAAGCTCAGCGACCGCGACGTGCGCGTCCAGGCCACGTTCGGCGACCACAAGAAGACGAACGGGATCCTCTTCCCGCGCCGGGTGGAGATCGGAGCGGCCGATCGGCCGCAGCGCCTGCGGATCCTCGTGGACGCGATCGAGGTGAACCCGCCGATCAGCGACGCCCGCTTCGATCGGCTGGCCGGGAAGTGATCCTGTCTTCCCGGCGCGTGCTCGATCCGAGCGAGCGGATCTCCGAGGTTCTTTTCGGGCTGATCATGGCCCTGACCTTCACCGGCTCCCTCAGCGTCGCCGAGGCGGGGCGCGACGACGTCCGCGCCATGCTCGTCGGCGCCCTGGGCTGCAACATCGCCTGGGGGATCATCGACGGGATCCTCTACGTGATGGGGAGCCTCGCGGAGAAGGGCCGGGGCCTGCTGACGCTCCTCGCCGTCCGGCGCGCCGACGGGCCGGCCGCCCGCCGCTTGATCGCGGACGCGCTCCCCTCGCCGGTCGCCGCGGTGCTGACGCCGGAGGAGATCGACGACCTCGGCCGCCGGCTCCGCGGGCTGCCCGAGCCGAAGGGGGCGGCGCGGCTCGCGAAACAGGACCTCCTCGGCGCGGTCGGCGTCTTCCTGCTCGTCTTCCTGACCACGCTCCCCGTCGCGATGCCGTTCCTCTTCGTCGAGCGGACGCACGCGGCGATGCGGATCTCCAACGCGATCGCGATCGCGATGCTGTTCGTCGCCGGCTTCGCGTACGGACGGATCGTCGGGCGCTCCCCGTGGGGGTTCGGCGTGTCGATGGTCGCGCTCGGCGCCGCCCTGGTGGGGCTGACCATCGCGCTCGGGGGCTGACCCCGCGCGGGGGCGGGCGGTGAGACGAGGCGCGCGGCGGCTCCTGATCGCGGGCGGGATCGCCGCGGGCGTGCTCGCCGCGGCCGTCGTCGGCGTCGAGGTCCTGCTTCCCCACTGGCTCCGCGGCGCGATCGAGCGCTTCGGGAGCGACGGCCTCGCCCGCCGCGTGACCGTCGGCGGTCCCGTCGAGCTGTCTCTCCTCCCCGAGCCCGTCCTCTCCATCCGCGACGTCGCCCTCGCGAACGCCGCCTGGGGAACCGAGCCCGACATGGTCCGCGTGGGACGGCTGAGCGTCCGACTGGGGCTGCGCGCGCTCCTCTCCGGAAGGCTGCTCCTGCGGGACGTCGCGATCGAGCGCGTGCGCGTGTCGCTCGAGAGGGACGAGCACGGGACGGGGAACTGGGTCCTCGCGATTCCTCGCCGCCCGTCACATGCGAAGGAGAAGAAGGCGTGGAAGCCGGTCACGATCGAGCGCGCATCGGTCCGCGACCTCGCGCTCGCTCTCCGGAAGCGGCCCCGGAGCGACCCCCTCCGCGTGAGCGTCCGCACGCTCACGGCGCGCCTGGATCCTGCCGACCAGATGGTCGATCTCGAGGTGGAGGGCAGCCTGGACGAGGCGCCGTGGCAGCTCGCGGGGCGGCTCGGGACCCTGAACAACCTCTATGCGGCGCGGGACGTCGAGCACACGCTGACCGGCCGGATCGCCGGGTCCACCGTCACCCTCCAGGGGCGCATCCGCGACCCGCTCTCCCTCGGCGGCGCCGAGGTCACACTCGGCGTCGAAGGCGGGGACGCCGCCGCGGCGGCGGAGGTGTTCGGCCTGCGGATCCCCGTCACGGGGCCGTACCGGATCGACGCGACGCTCGCCCCGATCGCGGAGGGAGGCGTCGCCACCCGCATCGCGGCGGAGGCCGGCGGGATGAAGGCCTCCGCGCGGGGACAGGTGAGCGCCCTGCTCGATCCCGCCCGGATCGGCGCCACACTCGAGATCGAGGGCCCCGACGCCTCGGTGCCGGGGGGATGGCTCGGGATCGCGGGTCTGCCCCCCCGGCCGTTCGAAGCCGGCGGAACGGTTCGTCGCGAAGGCTCGTCGGTCGTGCTGGACGGGATGAGACTCCGGGTGGGGGAGACTTCCGCGACGATCGACGGGACCGTCGGGCCGCCCCCCCGGTGCGAGGGGACCAGCCTCGCGATCCGGGGCGCAGGCAAGGACCTGTCGCAGCTCTCGGCCTTGACGCGACTCTCCCTCCCGGCGGTTCCGTTCGGCGTGACCGGGCGCTTCCTGCGACGCCCGGACGGGCTCGCGATCGAGCGTGCCGAGGTTCGCGCGGGCGCGACCACCGTGCAGGCCGACGGCACGATCGGGGAGCCTCCTTCGCTCACGGCGCTCGATCTGCGCGCCGAGGCGCGGGGTCCCGACGCATCGGTCCTGAACAGCCTCGCCGGCGTGGCGCTTCCGAGGGCACCCTTCGCCGCGCACGGCCGAATCGCGCGCGAGGGGAGGGCCTACGCGCTCGACGCCGTCGAGATCGAGATGGGCGCGGACCGGGCGAGCGTCCGGGGGGCCCT
>DASRJG010000147.1:0-2881 GCA_035649595.1 Candidatus Polarisedimenticolaceae bacterium | reverse complement strand
GTCGATCCAGGCGCAGATCGTCAACCTGATGACGGAGCTGCAGGAGCGCCGTGGGTTGGCGTACCTGTTCATCGCGCACGATCTCCGCCTGGTCCGGCACGTCGCCCACCGCGTGGCGGTGATGTACCTCGGGAAGATCGTCGAGGAGGCTCCGGCCGCCGACCTGTACGCGCGCCCCCTGCATCCTTATACGCAGGCGCTGCTGGCCGCGACGCCGCGGAGGGACCCGTCGGCGCCGCCCGCGCGGGCCGTGTCGGGGGAGCCTCCCTCCCCCGTGAAGCCTCCCGCCGGATGCCGCTTCCACCCCCGGTGCCCGGTGGCGATCGGCATTTGCTCGCGGGACGAGCCGCCCCTGATCGAGGTCGGTCCCGGGCGCCGCGCAGCGTGCCACCTCGTCACGAGCGTTGTATCCTCCCGCCCCTCCGTCTGAAACCGCGCCAAGGGCACGCGCGTAATACGCGGCGAGTTCATGCGGCTAAGCGGGGGCGGGTCCGGGGCCGGAAGCTCTTCCGATAGGAGGAACGACGTGAAGCGGAGAACGTGCGTGTTGGTGTTGCTCGCGGTAATGGGAGCTCTCACGGCGTCCGCCGCGCCGCCGGAGTCGGAGGCGGAGCCCGCCGACGCCGTGCGGCTGAGTCTGTCCGAAAGTCTCGTGAAGGCTCTCGAGAACAACCTCGACCTCGCGGTCGCGAAGAAGAACCCCGACGTCGCCTGGAACGACGTCCTGTTCCAGAAGGCCGCGTTCGATCCGTTCTTTTCCGCCGGAATCTCGCACGGCGAGAACAAGTCGGAGCTCCAGCCCGCCTTCGTCGGCGGGAGCGTCCTCTACGTCTCGCCCAAGACCAAGACCGACGAGGTCTTCGCCTCGATCGCCGAGCATTTCAACTTCGGAGCCACGCTCGACGCGACCCTCTCCTCCAACCGCTCCAACAGCACGCCCTCGTTCCTCAATGCCTACAACCCGCAGTACGGCTCCTCCTTGAGCCTCCGCTTCGTCCTCCCGCTCCTGAAGGGGTTCGGGCGTGAGGTCAACGAGTTCCAGCTCCTGGTCGCGAAGAAGAACCTCGAGATCAGCCACGAGGAGCTGCGCCGTAACGCGACCGACACATTGCGTTCGGTGGAGGACGCCTATTGGGACCTCCTCGCCGCGCGGGCGGCGCAGAAGGTCGCGGAGCAGGCGCTGAGCCTCTCGCAGGACCTCTACGACCTCAACAAGAAGAAGGTGGAGGTCGGGACCCTCGCCCCGATCGAGATCACCCAGGCCGAGGCGAACGTCGCGTCGAACGTCGAGGGGGTGATCACGACCAGGACGCTGGTCAAGAACGCGGAGGACAACCTCCGCCATCTGCTCGCGATCCCCGAGGCGGACCCGATGTGGGGGAAGGTCATCGTGCCGACCGAGGAGCCGATCGCGGACCAGCGGACGACGGATCTCGACGCCGCGATCGCGAAGGCCCTCGAGGCCCGGCCGGAGGTGATTCAGGCCCGCATGCAGCGGGAAAACGCGGAGCTGGGGGAGCGCGTCGCGAAGAAGAACACTCGCCACGGTCTCGACTTCACCGCGCTCGTCGTCCCCTCGGGGAACAACCTGGTCCGAACGTCGGTTCCCGGTCCCGACGGGATCCCGTTCACGCCGGATGACTACATCACGGGCGGCGTCGGCGAAGGGCTCTCCGAGATCCCGAAGTTCAACAATTACAACTGGTCGGTCGGGTTGACCTACTCGGTCCCGATCGGCAACCGCGCCGCCGAGGCGACCTACGCGAACGCCAGGATCGCCATGGACCAGTCGGTCCTCTCGGAGAAGAACACGCAGGACCTGATCCGCGTGGACGTGCGCCGCACGGTGCGCGCCGTGGAATCCGGGTACGAGCGGGTCGTCGCCGCGCGGAAGAACGTCGAGCTCCAGACCAAGAAGCTGGACGCCGAGCGCAAGAAGTTCGACAACGGGATGTCCACGTCGTTCGAGGTCTTCACGTTCCAGAACGACCTGACCAGCGCGCAGCTCTCGCTGATCCGTGCGATGCTCGACTACAACAAGGCCCTCGCCGACCTCGAGCGCGCGAAGGGCACGCTGCTCGAGTCGAAGGGTCTGACCATCGCGGCCGACGCGGGGAGGTGACGCCGTGACGGAGACGATATCGGCCGCGCCCAGTGAAGCGGCACCTTCCGCATTCGCGAAGGTGATCGGGGTCTTCACCAGCCCCGCGAAGACGTTCGAGGCGATCGCGCGGAAGCCGGGATGGGACTGGCTCCTCCCGGTCCTCCTCGTGATGATCGGGTTCTTCGCCGCGCAGACCGCCACGGTCCCGAAGATCGACGTCGACGACGCGGTGAAGACTCAAATGAGGTTCGTCGACAAGATGTCGAAGGGGAACATTCCGGCCGCGCGGCGCGCGGAGATCGAGCAGCAAACGCGCGAGGGCTTCGAAAAGGGAAAGAGTCCGGTGCGGCGCGCCCTCACGTCCCTCCTCGTGTTCGTCCCGGTCTTCTTCGTCCCGCTCCTGTACCACGGCATCGCCGCGGCGTTCGGAAAGAAGAAGTCCTACATGGGGGTGGTCGCTGGATACGCGTATACCCAGGTCATCCAGGTCATCCCCCTCCTGCTGACGGCCGTGGTCGCCTGGCCGAGCGAGAGGCTCGAAGCGATGGACGTCCAGTTCGGACGCGTCCTCAAGTCGAACGTGGGGGCGTTCCTCGACTGGGATTCAACCAGCAAGGCGCTCCTCGGATTGACGTCCTCGATCGACGTCTTCGACATCTGGGCCTTCTTCGTGGGCTCGATCGCGGTGTCGAAGACGACCGCGTTCTCCAAGTCCGGGGCGCGCTGGGTCGTCCTCGGCGTCTGGCTCCTCTACATCCTCTGCAAGGTCGTGCTCGG
>DASRJG010000146.1:0-9856 GCA_035649595.1 Candidatus Polarisedimenticolaceae bacterium | reverse complement strand
GCCGAGGCGGAGGTGGAATACGAGGACAGAACGGACCCGTCGATCTACGTGAAGCTCCCGATCGAGGGGCTCGACGCGCGGGTGCCGGCGCTCGCCGGACGGAAGACCTTCGTCGTGATCTGGACGACGACCCCCTGGACGCTCCCGGCCAACCTGGCGGTCGCGCTGCACCCGGACCTCCCCTACGTCGCGGTGGAGGTCGAAGGCCAAGCGCTGATCGTCGCCGAGGGGCTGCTCGCCTCGGTCGCCGCGCTCGCCGGGTGGGGGACGCCGCCGATCCTCGCCCGCTTCACCGGCCGGGAGCTGGTCGGTGTCGGCGACGCGTGGATCGGCACCGCCGCGCCGATCACGCGGCCGTACCCCACGGCCGACGGCCCCGCATCGGGCCCCGGCGTCCTCGTGCTCGGCACGCACGTCACGCTCGACGCCGGGACCGGGTGCGTGCACACGGCCCCCGGCCATGGCGCGGACGACTTCCGCGTCGGTCAGGAGTACGGGCTTCCGCCGTTCAACCCCGTCGCGGACGACGGCACCTTCGTCGCGGCGAAGGTGGGCGCGCCCTGGCTCGCCGGCGCTCACGTCCTGAAGGCGAACGACGCGATCGTGGAGGACCTCGGCAAGCGCGGCTGGCTCGTCCGCCACGATGCGTACCGCCACAGCTATCCGCACTGCTGGCGGTGCCGCAATCCGGTCCTCTTCCGCGCGACCCCGCAGTGGTTCATCGCGATGGAGGCGAACGGCCTGCGCGAGCGCGCGGTCGCCGCGATCCACGAGGGCTCCTGGCTCCCCGCGTTCGGCGAGCAGCGGATCGCGCAGATGATCGAGACCCGGCCCGACTGGTGCATCTCGCGGCAGCGGACCTGGGGGGTGCCGATCCCGGCGGTCGTCTGTGCCACCTGCCTTCCGGGGGAGCCCGACGCCTTCCTCCGCGAGCCCGCCTTCTTCGAGCACGTGGCGCAGCTGGTCCTCGCCGAGGGCTCGGACGCCTGGTTCGGCGTGCCCGGCGAGGACGGCGCGCACCGGCCGTACGCGAGCCCGCGCGAGCGGATCGATCGCCTGGTCCCCGGCGGCGTGGTCTGCCCCAAGTGCCTCGGGAGGGAGAACCTCGTCGTCCACGACCACATCGTGGACGTCTGGTTCGAGTCGGGGGTCTCGCACAGCGCGGTGCTCGGCCGCGAGCCGCGCCTCCCCTGGCCCGCCGACCTCTACCTCGAGGGGCACGACCAGTACCGCGGCTGGTTCCACTCCTCCCTGCTCGTCGCCGTCCTCGATCGCGGGCGCGCCCCCTACCGGGGCGTGGTCACGCACGGCTTCACCATGGACGGCGAGGGCCGGAAGATGTCGAAGTCGCTGGGGAACGTGATCTCCCCCCTCGACGTGGCGGACAAGCGCGGGGCCGAGATCCTGCGCCTGTGGGTTTCGATGATCGACTTCCTCGAGGACATGCGCCTCTCGCAGGAGATCCTCGACCGCAACGCCGAGACCTACCGGAAGATCCGGAACACCTTCCGCTACCTCCTCGGCAACCTCGACGGCTTCGACCCCGCGCGCGACCGCGTCGAGATCGCGGAGATGCCCGAGATCGACCGCTGGGCGCTCCTCCAGCTCGAGGCGCTCCGCCGTCGTATCGTCGCCGCCTACGAGGCGCACCAGTACCACCTCGTCTATCACGCGCTCAACGGCTTCGTCACCGTGACGCTGTCGTCGTTCTATCTCGACGTGCTGAAGGATCGCCTGTACACGAGCCCGCGCGCGTCGGTCGCGCGGCGCTCGGCGCAGACGGTCCTCCTCCAGATCGCTTCCGACCTCGCGCGGCTGATGGCGCCGATCCTCGCGTTCACGGCGGAGGAGGTCTGGCAGGAGCTGGAGGCGCTCTCCGGACGGCCGCGGTGGGCCGGGTCCACCGTCCACGCGCAGGTGTTCCCCGAGCCGCTCCCGCTGCCGGCCGAGCCCGCCCTGCTCGCGCGCTTCGAGACGCTCGCGCCGATCCGCGAGCTCGTGATGAAGGCGCTCGAGCAGGCCCGCGCGGACAAGCGGATCGGGGGATCGCTCGAGGCGAAGGTCGGGATCGCCGGGCCTCCGGAGGTCCTGTCGTTCCTCGCCTCGTTCGGGGAGGAGCTGCGGTTCCTGTTCCTGACGAGCGGCGTCGAGCTGGGCGAGACGTCGGAGCTGCTGAAGGTGTCGGTGCACCCGGCCGACGGCACGAAGTGCCAGCGCTGCTGGAGCTACACGACCGATGTCGGCTCCGATCCGGACTGGCCCGGGGCCTGCGCGCGCTGCGCGCGGGCGGTGCGGCAGATCGTCGCGGAAGCCCCCCGCTGATGCATCCCAGCCTCGTCGATTTCGGGACGTTCGACCTGCCGCTGCTCGGCCCGACGCATCTCTTCCTCCCGACCTACGGGCTTCTGTTCGCGATCGGCGCGGTGGTCGCGTGGTGGTGGTTCGTCCGCCGCGCCCGCGTCCTCGGGCTTCCGCAGGAGCCGGTGTTCAACCTCGCCTTCTACACGCTCCTCGCCGGACTGATCGGCGCCAAGCTGACGCTGATCGCGATCGACCTCCCCTACTACCTCGCGAACCCCGTCGAGATCCTCGCGACGATCCGCAGCGCCGGCGTGTTGATGGGAGGGATCCTCGCCGGGGCGATCGTCTTCATCGGGTACGCGCTCCGTCACCGCCTCCCGGTGCTCGCGCTCGGGGACGCGATCGTCGCGCCGGTCGCGCTCGCGCAGGGGATCGGCCGCCTCGGCTGCCTCGCGGCCGGCTGCTGCTGGGGGGTGTCGGGGGGCGGCTGGTGCTCGATCCGCTTCGCGAGCCCCGCCGCGCACGAGCAGACCGGCGTGCCGCTCGGGGTCCCGCTCGTCCCGACGCAGATCATCGAGATGGTCTTCGATCTGCTCCTCGCGGGAGTCCTGACCTGGGCGTGGCGGCGAAGGCTCCGCCCCGACGGGACCGTGGCCTGGCTCTACCTGATCCTCTACGGGACCGGCCGCGGGATCATCGAGCACTGGCGAGGCGACGCGGTGCGCGGGATCTGGTTCCACGGCGCGCTCTCGACGTCGCAGCTGTTCTCGATCGTCGCGATCGTGACGGGCGCCGTTCTCCTGGCCCGGGGCCGGCGGCGCGCGACGACCTCGCCGGCATGACCGTGGGGCCCGTGCGCCTGACGGTCTCCGGCGGCGATGCCGGGGAGCGGCTCGACGCGTTCCTCGCGGGGCGCGCGCCGGCGCTCACCCGCTCCGGGTGGAAGCGCCGGATCGAGGACGGGCACGTCTCGATCGACGGGCGTCGCGCGACGAAGGCGGGGCTGCTCCTCAAGCCTGGCATGGCGGTGGTCGCCGCGCTGCCGCTCGCCGAGCCCGACGCGCTCGCCGGCGAGGACATCCCGATCGAGGTCGCACACGAGGACGAGGACCTCGCGATCGTGATCAAGCCGGCGGGGATCGTCGTCCATCCGGGGCACGGCGCTCGCCGCGGAACGCTGGTGCACGCGCTCCTCGGCCGCGGCATGACGCTCGCCCCGGCCGGCGGCGCGGAGCGTCCGGGGATCGTCCATCGTCTGGATCGCGACACCTCGGGGCTTCTCGTGGTGGCGAAGACCGACGCCGCGCATCGCGCCCTCGCCGGGATGTTCGCGCGGCGGCAGGTGAAGAAGACCTACCTCGCGATCGTCTGGGGCCGGCCGTCGCCTGCGGCCGGGCGGATCGACGCCGCGATCGGCCGCAGCCGGGCCGACCGCACGAAGATGTCGGTCCGCGCGCCGCATGGGCGTGAGGCGACGACGGTCTACCGGACGCTCGAGCCGCTTCCCGGGGCGGCGCTCCTCGAGGTCGACCTGGTCACGGGGCGAACGCACCAGATCCGGGTCCACTTCGCCGCGAGATCGCATCCGGTGATCGGGGACACGCGCTACGGCAGCGCGCCGTGGCGACGGCTCCGCGATCCGCGCCGGCGCGGGGCGATCGCCGGGCTCCGCCGTCTCGCGCTCCATGCCGCGCGCCTGGCGTTCGTCCATCCGGTCACGGGACGGAGCGTCTCGTTCGAGGCGCCGCTCCCCGACGACCTCGCCGCCCTGCTCGACGCCCTGCGCGGCGGAGATTGCGGGGGCGCGGTATAGTTCTCCGATGCGCCGCGCGCTCCCCTCGCTCCTGCTCCTCTCGACCCTCGCCGCCGGCGCCCTTCCGGCCTCGGAGGAGATCACGAACGTCCCCGGCACCGGGAACGACCGCGTCGGTATCAGGAAGGCCGACCCGACGAACGCCGGGACGTTCGACGGCACCTGGATGTACGTGAACCGCGACGCCCGCTACGCGATGTGGATCCGCACGAAGGACGGCGCGAGCCAGATCAAGATCCAGTACCAGAGCCTGGCGGGCCCGGAGTCCTTCGAGACCGACTGGACGGGAAAGGCGACCTACTACCTCGCCGGGAACCCGGTGACGTTCGACCTGAGCGTGGTCGGCTCCGATCCGGACAAGATCTCCGGGAAGTGGAACTGGAACCTGGTCGTCGGCACCTCGGGCCGGCGCGAGTCCGCCGACCTCGTCCTCCAGCGGACCGGCTACGGCCGGAACCTCCTGATGGACTTCCGGAACTACGAGAGGACCTTCACGCGCAACGGCCAGGACAAGACCGTGAAGCTGCCCAACGCCTGGAACTGGAACAAGATCAGCAAGCGCGAGCTGCTCTGGGACGAGCTACCCTTCTGACGCCGCCACGACGGGCGCGCTCCGCCGCACCCCCAGCGCGAACAGCGCGAGCGCCGCGGTCACGAACGCGATGATCTGCGACGTGCTGAGCGAGCCGAGCAGCGTGCCGCGCACGGCGTCGCCGCGGAAGCCCTCGACCACCACGCGCACCGCGCCGTAGAGGACCATCCAGAGGAGCCCGATCGTCCCGCGGCGATGGGGGCGCGCCGCCAGCCAGTCGAGGTACCAGGCGACCCCGAGGGCTCCGGCCATCTCGTAGAGCTGCACCGGGTGCAAGGCGACGTACGGCAGGTCCGCATGGAGTCGGTGGGCCACCGGGTCGCGGTAGGTCACCCCCCACGGGAGCGCGGTCGGGGACCCGAAGCAGCAGCCGGAGAGGAAGCACGCGATCCGGCCGAGCGCGCCGCCGACGATGACCGGGACCGCGAAGGTGTCGAGGCCGATGAAGAAGTCGATCCGGTGATGGCGCAGGTAGAGCCACCCGGAGACGATCCCCGCGATCACGCCGCCGTACCAGACCCCGCCCGAGACGAGGATGGTCGCCGCGAGACGCGGCTCGCGCACGATCTCGGGGAGCAGCAGCAGGACGTGCAGCAGCCGCGCGCCGACCACCCCCATGCCGACGACGACGAAGTACATCGGGATCGCGATCTTGGGGTCCATGCCGTTGCGCCTGGCGGAGCGCGGGAGGAGCGCGTAGCCGACCATCATCGCGGCGAGGACGACGATCGCGTAGGTGGGCACCGCGAGCCCGCCGATGCGGAACAGGACCGGATACATCCCGCTCGTTGTAGCATGCCCGGCCGTGCATCGCTGGATCGCCGCCGCCCTGTTGGCCGCGTGGGCCCTCGCCGCGCGGGCGGACGGGCCCGTGCGCATGGTCAAGCTCGGAGCGCTCGCGGACGATCCCCGCACCCAGGCGCACGTGGCGAACGCGCGCTCGCTCGGGTTCAACGCCCTCTGGCTCTACACGTATCAGGCGGGACGCTGGACGGAGGCCGAAGCGCCGCAAGGTCCGAGCCTGAGCCGCCCCTTCCTCCGTCTCGCCCGCGAGTGCCGCAAGACCGGGACCGAGCTTTGGGTCTCCGTCAACCCGGTCGAAGAGATGAAGGAGCGCTTCGTGTTCGCCGGCGAGAGCGGAGAGCGCGGGGTGCGCGCGATCGTCGCCTTCGCGAAGCTGCTCCGGAAGAAAGGGGGGGTCCGGCACTTCGTCCTCTCGTTCGACGATCAGCCGATCAACCTCGCCGAGCTCTCCGACATCTTCACCTATGGGCTCTCGGCCGCGCCGGCCCACCTCGATCTCGTCCGGCGCGTCCGGGCGGCGCTCCCCGCCGACATCGATCTGTGGATGTGCCCCTCGACGTACTGTGACGCGCACCTCGGCGACGGAACCACCCCTTACGCGAAGGCCTTCCTCTCCGGGCTGTCGTCCGTCCCGGAGTCGGTCGGGATCATCTGGACCGGCCCCCGCGTGGTCTCGCCGTCGATCACGCGGGCCGATCTCGCCGCGACCCGCGCGCGCCTCGGCGGGCGGCGGCTCTTCCTCTACGACAACTTCCCGGGTGAGGGCGGAGGGCCCGACGGCCTGGCGCTCGTGCTCGGCGCGCTCCGGAACCGCGATCCGGAGCTGGTCCGCGAGATCCAGGCCTACCTCGCCCTCCCGATGGACCTCCTCGGTGCCTCGCGGCTCCCGCTCGCGACGCAGGCGGACTTCCTGCGGGACCCCGCCGCGTACGATCCGGACGCCTCCGTCGCCCGCGCGATCGCCCGTCTCGCCGGGGGCAACCGTGAAGCCGCCGACGCGTTGACGACGCAACAGCTCGAGTGGGGCGGGTGGGTCGGCGGACGGAACTACTGGACGTGGTTCGACATGAGTGCCGAGGTCGTCGCGGAGCGCCTCGGCGATCCCGCCTTCGTCGAGTCGTTCACCTGGACCGTCGCGCGCTACCCCGGCCGGATGCGCGCGCTCGAAGGGCTCGCCGACGTCCCGTTCCGCGACGATCTGCTCCTCGTCATGGCCCGGCGCCTCGCGGTCGCGCGCGCGCTGCCTCTCACGATCGAGTACCTCGCCCGCGTGCGCGCCGGTCGCGCCGACGCGTCGGAGGTCCTCGCGCAGATCGATCGCGAGCGCGCATCGTGGGCTCACGCGCCCGACACCGCCCACGTCCTCGACATCTTCCTCGCCACCGCGGGCGTGCCCACGGGGACTCCCCGCTGAACCCGTCGTCGCGCGCCTACCGGATCGCGATCCTCGCCCTCGCGAGCTTCATGCTCTTCGGGAGCTACTTCGCCTACGACAGCGTCGCCGCGATCGAGGTGTCGCTGATGCAGGCGCTTGCGATCGACCGCGCGGCGATCGGCAAGATGTACAGCGCGTACAGCGTGGCGGCCGTCCTCGCGGTGCTGCTCGGCGGCTTCCTGATCGACAAGATCGGCACCCGCCGCGCGAGCCTGCTGTTCTCGGCGATCGTGGCGGCCGGGGCGTGCATCGTGGCGGTCGCCCCGTCGCTCGCCTGGATCTACTTCGGGCGCCTCCTGTTCGGGATCGGATCCGAGCCGCTGGTGGTCGCGCAGAGCGCGATCCTGGCGCGCTGGTTCCGGGGACGGGAGCTGGCGCTGTCGTTCGGGATCGCGCTCACGGTCAGCCGGCTCGGCACCTTGTTCTCGTTCAACACCGAGGCGCTGCTCGCCGCGCGGCACGGGTTCCGGTTCGCGCTGTGGATCGCGGCCGCGTTGTGCGGGGTGAGCCTCGTCGCCAACCTCGTCTACAACGCCCTCGACGCGAGGGCGGCGCCGGTGCTGAGGCTCGCGGAATCGGGGGCGGGAGACGAGATCGACTGGCGCGAGCTGCGGCGGGGGGGCTTCTCGGCGTCGTATTGGTACGTCGCGATGCTGTGCGTGACGTTCTATTCCGCGATCTTCCCGTTCACGAGCCTCTCGACCGACTTCTTCCACGAGAAGTGGGGGCTCCGCGAGGCGAGCGGCGAGGGCGGAAGCTTCCTGAGCGGCGTGTTCTACAACTTCACGCACATGTTCTCGACCGCGCAGGGGACGACGTCGATCATCATCTTCGCGTCGATGGTGTTCGCGCCGTTCGCGGGCCGGCTGGTCGATCGCCTCGGCCGGCGCGCGAGCCTGATGCTCGCCGGCTCCGTCCTCATGGTCGTGGCGCACCTCATGATGGGCTGGACGATGCTGCCGCCGGCGCTCCCGATGATCGTGCTCGGCGCGGCGTTCGTGCTGGTCCCGGCGGCGATGTGGCCGGCCGTGCCGCTGATCGTCGAGCCCGAGCGGGTCGGGACCGCGTTCGGACTGATGACCGCGATCCAGAACGTCGGGCTGCTGCTCTTCCCCTGGCTCAACGGGCAGCTCCGCGACATGACCCACGGGTACGGGTCCAGCCAGACGATGTTCGCGGGGCTCGGCCTCGCGGGAGCGGTGTTCTCGATCCTCCTCCTGCGGGCGGACCGGCGGAGCGGCGGGAAGCTCGAGCGTCCGGGGGACGAGGCGACGGCCTAGGCTAGGCGACCCCGGCTTCGGCGGCGTCGCTCTCGGACGCGGGGAAGAGCGCCCGGAACAGCGCCCCACCGGAGGGGGCGTCGTCCACCCAGATCGTCCCGCCGTGCGCCTCGACCGCGAGACGGCAGAAGGTGAGCCCGAGCCCTCGGTTCGCGCCGGGGATCGTCTTCCTGCTCTCCACGCGCTGGAACTTCTCGAAGATCCTCTCGCGGAACTCCGCCGGAACGCCGGGTCCCTGGTCGCCGACCGCGATCTCGATCCCCTCGTCGCAGGGCGTCACCGCGATGCTCACCACGCCCCCCTGCGGCGAGTGCTCGATGGCGTTCGACAGGAGGTTGTCGATCACGCGCCGCAGCACCGCGCCGTCCCCGCGGAGGATCGCGGCGCCCTCGCCCGCGGCGATGGTGAACCGTACCCCGCGCTGCGCGGCGGCGCCTTCCATCTCCTGGCAGGCCTTCCTCGCGAGCGAGGTGGCGTCCACGCTCTCGGGGCGGATCAGAAGCTTCCCCTCCTCGAGCTGCCCGATGTCCAGGAGGTTGAGAATCATCTGGTGCATCCGCCAGGCCGCCGCCTTGGACCGTCGTACGAGGTGGAGGATCTGCTCGTCGGCGCGCCGCTCCATCAGCTCGAGGTTCCCGAGCACCGCGGCGAGCGGGTTCTTGAGGTCGTGGACGAGCGTCTGCGTGAGCGTCTCCTTGAGCGCCTCGAGCTCCTCGAGCTTGGCGTTGCGCGAGGCGAGGGTCTCCCGTGCATCCTCCAGCTCGGCGAGGAGCCGGCGGGCGCGGAGGAGCGAGCGGACCTTCGCCATGAACTCCTCGCGGCGCACCGGCTTCGCGATGTAGTCGTCGGCCCCGGTATCGAGCCCCTCGACCCGGTGCGGGGTTCCGTCGAGCGCGGTCACGAGCACGACCTGGCACAGGCGCGTGCGCGGGTCCGCCTTCATCTGCCGGCACACCTCGAGCCCCGAGAGGTCCGGCATCATCACGTCCAGCAGCACGAGGTCGGGGGGCCGCTCGGAGGCCATCGCGAGGGCGGACCGTCCGTCCTGCGCGAGGCGCACATCGTAGCCCGCGCCGATCAGGTACTCCTCGAGGAGCTTCCGGTTCCGCGGGTCGTCGTCGACGACGAGAACGTCGGGGGTGTGAGACATCGAGCTCATGCCGCTCCCTCCCAGGGGGCGAGATACGAACGGACCTGTTGGGGGAACCGGGACAGGCGGATCGGCTTCGCGATGTAGCCGGCGCACCCCGCCTCGCGCGCCCGCGCTTCGTCCGCATCCTGGGCGTGCGCGGAGAGGGCGACGACCGGGATCGCGCGCGTCGCGGGGTCGGCCTTGAGCCGCCGCGTGGCCTCCATCCCGTCGAGGCCGGGGAGCTGGAGGTCCATCAGGATCAGGTGGGGGATCTCTCGCCGGGCGATCTCGATCCCCTCCTCGCCGGTGTCCGCCTCGAGCACGCGGTAGCCGCGGGCGCGGAGCACGTTGCGCGCGAGCTTCCGGTTGACCGGGTTGTCCTCGACGACGAGCACGGTGCGGCGGCGGGGATCCTCGATCGGAGAGGCGGCGCCGAGGACGACGGGCCCGGACGGGTGCTCCGAGACCGACGGCCCGGCGGTGGGCCCCAGGGGGCGGG
>DASRJG010000145.1:0-26170 GCA_035649595.1 Candidatus Polarisedimenticolaceae bacterium | reverse complement strand
GGCGGCGAACAGCCCGATCGCCTGCCGCGCGATCGCGCGGGGGTCGCAGGCGGCGACCTCCGGGCGCGGGAGGCGCGCGAAGGCGGCGAACTCGTCGATCAGCCGCCCGAGCGCCGCGACCTCCTCGAGGATCGTCGTCGTCTCCTCGCGGAACGCGCGATCGAACGCCTCCGGGGTCCGCTCGCGCACCTTCCGGAGGTTCTCCACCCCGAGACGGATCGGCGAGAGCGGGTTCTTGATCTCGTGGGCGAGCCTGCGGGCCATCTCCTCCCAGGCCGCCGCGCGCTCCGCCGCGAGCCGCTGCCGCTCGCTCGCGGCGAGCGCGTCGAGCATCTGGTCGAAGGCGAGGGTCAGACGCCGCGTCTCGTCGCGCTCGGGCAGGAGCGTGATCGGATGCGCGCGCTCGGCGGAGATCTCCTCGGCCCGCCGGGCGAGGGCGCGGATCGGGCGGGCGATCCGTGAGGCGATCAGCCCACCGATCAGGACCGCCGCGAGCGCGGCGGCCGGCGCCACCCCGCCGAAGGTGCGGAGCATGTCACGGCGCACGTCCTCCGCGTCCGCGGCCGCGACCCCGACGCAGAGCGCAGTCCCCGGGACCAGCGCGATCTCGACGGAGGGGGAGGCGCACCCGCCGCCGATGTGGGCGTCCCCCCCGGTGACGGCGCCGACGCGCGAGGCGAAGGCCGCGTCCAGGATCCGCGTCGCCGCTAGGTTGAGCGTCTCGCCGTCGGCGGAGAGCGCTCGCGACTCGACCAGCGCCGCGCTTCGCGGCGGGAGCGCGAGCGGTCCCGACGAGGCGAGCGGGACGCCGGATCCCGCGGCGATCTCCACGCGGTCGAGGCCGTTCCGCGCCGCGAGCGCGGCCGCCGCGGCGTGGGCGGCCCCCTCGGGCCCGCGCACCACGGCGGCGAGCGCGTCGTGGTCCGCGGCGAGGTCGTCCCGCGCGCGGTCGGCCGCGGCGCGGAGCGCGCGGCGCTCGTCGTCGGCCAGGATCTCCGCCTGGCGCTCCGCCTGCGCGAGGCGCCGCGCGGTCTCGTCCGCCGCCCGCCTCTGCGCCTGCCAGAGCGGCACGGCGAGCACGACCGCCATCGGGAGGAGGGCGGCGACGATCAACGCACCGACGATACGGGCGCCGAGCGTCATCGCCCCCTGCGCCGCCGGATCTTCTCGACGGGCTCGTCCGCGCCCAGGATGCCGCGACCGAGCCAGGCGCCCCCGTCCATCGTCAGGCACTCGCCGGTGACGTAGGCGGCGGCGTCGGTGACGAGCCACGCGCACGCCTCGGCGACCTCCTCGCGCGAGGCGAACCGCTTGAGCGGGATCTGCCGGCGGACGCGCTCGGCGAGCTCGTCGGAGGGCCAGAGCCGGTCGGCCGCCCCCTTCGAGTCGAACGGTCCCGGGGCGACGGCGACCACCCTGATGCCGTGCGCGGCCCACTCGACCGCGAGCGTGCGCGTCATCGCGAGCACCCCCGCCTTCGCGGCGGCGGAGTGGATCGTCCCCGGGCCCCCGGTCCAGGCGTAGGTCGCGACGATGTTCAGGATCACGCCGCCGCGCCCGCGCGCGATCATCCGCCGCCCCGCGGCCCTCGAGGCGTAGAAGGTGCCGTTGAGCACGATGTCGACGACGTTCGCGAACGCCTTCTCGGGGAGCGCCTCCGCCGGCCGGACGAAGTTCCCCGCGGCGTTGTTGACCAGGATGTCGAGGCCCCCGTGCGTCCGCTCGACCGCCTCCACCAGGCGGCGCACCGCGTGCGCGTCCCGCACGTCACAGACGTGGATGGTCGTCTCCGCGCCCGAAGCCCGCAGGTCGTCGGCGCCCGACGCCAGGTGGTCCGCCGAGCGGCTGGCGATCGCGATCCGGGCGCCGCGAGCCGCCAGCGCGCGCGCGATCGCGAGCCCCAGACCCGTCCCCCCGCCGGTGACGAGGGCGGTCCGCCCGGCCAGGCTCGGCAATTCCTCCACGCGGAGCATGCTATGTCGACTTTTCCCGGGGGGGCGCGTAATACGGGATGTCCGCCGAGGCTCGGCGGAACCTGGAAGGCGAAATGAAGAAGGAGAGCACGCTCATGCAGGATCGCGACATGCGCCGCTCGTGGACGATCGCAGCCCTCTCGGCGGCCGCCGGGGCGGGCGCCCTGACCTTCGGCCTGTTCCTGGCGATCGGCCGGGACACGGTCGCCGGAGACAAGGTGACGGTCGTCTCGCCGGACGGCCACGACCACGTCAACGTCTACAAGCTCGTCACCGGGGACGACGGCGAGGGGGACGGCAAGACCGGGTTCCTCGGCGTGGACGTCCGCGAGGACACGAAATCGAGCGAGGGGGGCGCCCTGGTCGAGTCGGTCGTCGAAGACTCTCCGGCGGAGAAGGCGGGTCTGCGCGAAGGGGACGTCATCGTCGGGTTCTCCGGGGACGTGATCCGGGGCCCCGGGAAGCTGACCGAGAAGATCCACGCCACCAAGCCGGGCGACTCGGTGACGCTCGACATCCGTAGGGGTGGGAAGTCCCAGAAGCTCACCGTCCAGATGGGGACGCGCCCGCACTTCTCCTACGGCTGGCACTCCGGCGACGACTCCTACATGACCGACGCGCAGAGGGAGGCGCTCGAGGAGAGCCTGAAGAACCTCGACGTGCAGATCCCGAAGATCCGTGAGCGGCTGGGCAAGATCAAGATCGGCGGGCCCGGCGGCTATCGCGTCATGGTCTTCGGGGACAAGCCCCTCCTCGGCGTCGAGCTGGTGCACACGACGGCCGAGCTTCGCGAGGCGATGGGCGGGCGGAAGGACGCCGGCGTCCTCGTCGGCAAGGTCCTCTCCGGCAGCGCGGCCGAGAAGGCCGGCATGAAGGTCGGCGACCTGATCCTCTCGGTGGACGGCCACGCGGTCTCCGACCCCGACGAGCTGGGGGACGCGATCCGCGAGCGCGAGGGGAAGACCGTGGACGTCGAGCTGGTCCGCGACAAGCGCACGATGCACCTGAAGGCGACGCTCCCCGAGATGGAGGAGAGCGAGGACGAGCCGACCGGTCCGCAGGCCTGGATCTGGCGCGCGGCCCCGGTGGCCCCCGCTCCGGCGATCGCGCCGCCGCTCCCGCCGGCCGCCGTGGCGCCTCCCGCGCCGGCCCCTCCGGCCGTGCCCGCCGTTCCTGCGGTTCCGATGGTCGGGCTGTTCGTCTGATCGGGCGCGCCCCGCGGCGCGCCTTGCCCCTCCCGATCCCTCCCCACTACAATCGCGCGTTCGCGGTGGGGAGGGATCCATGCTGCCGATCTCCAAGCGCTCGCGCGATCTCGGAACCGAAAACGCGTTCGTGGTCCTCGGCGAGGTCGCGAAGCTGCAGGCGCAGGGGAGCGACATCGTCTCGTTCTGCATCGGCCAGCCGGACTTTCCGACCCCGGACCACATCCGTCTCGCCGGCATCCGCGCGATCACCGACGGCAAGACCGGATACACCCCGTCCCCCGGCATCCCCGAGCTGCGCGAGGCGGTCGCGCGCTACCTGACGCGCACGCGCGGCGTGGACGTCTCGCCGGACGAGGTCGTGTGCGGCTGCGGCGGGAAGCCGTTCATCGGCTACACGATCCTCTCGGTCGTCGATCCCGGGGAAGGGCACGAGGTCGTCTACCCGAACCCCGGGTTCCCGATCTACGAGGCGCAGATCAAGGCACACGGGGGCGTCCCGGTCCCGCTCCCGCTCCGGGAATCGCGCGGCTTCAACTTCGACGTCGCCGAGCTGGCCGCGAAGATCAACGCGAAGACGCGCCTCCTCATCCTCTGCAGCCCGGGGAACCCCACCGGGAACCTCCTGCACCGCGACGAGCTGGCCGAGATCGCGAGGATCTGCGCGCCGTTCGAGAACCTGTGGATCTACTCCGACGAGGTCTACTCCGGCCTCGTCTACGACGGCGCGTTCCACTCGATCGCCGCCTTCCCCGGCATGCGCGAGCGCACGGTGATCGCCGACTCGGCCTCCAAGACATACTCGATGACCGGGTGGAGGATCGGCTACGCGGCGAACGAGAAGCTCGCGCCGGTCTTCACGCGGTGGGTCACGAACACCGATTCGTGCCCGCCCCATCCGAACCAGTGGGCCGTGGTGACCGCGCTCAACGCCCCGCAGGACCCGTCCGACCGGATGCGCGACGTCTTCCTGAAGCGGCGCGACCGGATCGTGGAGGGGCTCAACGTGATCGACGGCTTCCGCTGCCTGACCCCGGGCGGCGCCTTCTACGTCTGGCCGAACGTGACCGAGGCGTGCAAGCGGGTCGGCGCGAGGTCGAGCGAGGATCTGCGGCAGCGGCTCCTGCACGAAGCCGGGGTCGCGGTCCTGGCCGACATCCACTTCGGCACCCCCGTCGAGGGGGAGGGGCAGCACATCCGCTTCTCGTACGCGTCGTCGTTCGAGGCGATCGACGAGGGGCTTCGCCGCATCGCGGCGTTCATGAAGAAGAGCACCCGATGAGCAAGGTCACGGAAGACACCGGAACGGTCGCGGCGCTCCACGCCCGCGCCGAGCGCGAGTTCACGCAGTGGCAGGTCGTCGCCGACCTCGTGGACGAGTGCATCGACCTGATGCTGAACTACCGTCAGTCCGGCCATCCGGGCGGCTCCCGGTCCAAGGTCCACGTCCTCCTCGCGACCCTGCTGTCGGGGGCGATGCGCTTCGACCTGCTCCGGCCCTGGCGCGCCTTCGGGGACCGGTTCGTCCTGTCGGCGGGTCACACGGTCCCGCTGATCTACGCGACGCTGGCGACGCTCAACCAGATCGCGCGCGAGCGCGCGGGGGCGGGGGAGGCGCGCTTCGTCTTCCCCGACGGAGGGCGCTGGGCGCTGACCTACGAGGACCTCGTCAAGCTCCGCCGTCGCGGCGGCCTCCCGGGGCACGCCGAGATGGAGGGGAAGACTCTCTTCCTCAAGTGGAACACCGGACCGTCGGGCCACGGGATGCCGCCCGCCGCCGGGGAGGCGGTCGCGCTGAAGCTCGCGGGGGCGCAGGAGGTCAAGGTCTTCGTCATGGAGGGAGAGGGAGGCCTCACGCCGGGCGCCGCCCACGAGACCAAGAACTCCGCCTGGGGGCTCGGCCTCTCCAACCTCGTGTTCCTCGTGGACTGGAACGACTTCGGGATCGACGACAACGCTCACTCGTCGGTCGTGCACGGCGCCCCCGCGGACTGGTTCGCCTCCTACGGATGGCGCATCGTCGGGACCGAGCAGGGCTCCGAGTGGGGACCGATCACGCGCGCGGTGCTGGAGGGGACCCGGGGGGAGAACCCGAAGAAGGTCCCGACCATGATCTGGGGGAAGACGCGGAAGGGGCGGGGGTACGGCAAGTACGACAACAAGTCGCACGGCACGCCGTGGCCGATGCACGCCCCCGAGTTCTGGACGGTGCGCAAGGCGTTCATGGAGAGGCACGGGGTCGAGTACCGCGGCGTGGATCAGGCCGCGCCGTCCGACGCCGCGGAGCGCACGGCGCAGGCGATCGCGAACCTCGAGATCGCCTTCTCGATCCTCAAGCGCCGAACCGACGTCGTCGAGACGGTCGGGGCTCGCCTGGCGGAGGCGGCCGACGCGGTGCCGGAGCGGATCGCGACGTTCCATCTCGGCGGGAAGAGCTCCGCGATCTTCGAAGACCCCGCGATCGTGGACTACGCGCGCTATCCCGCGTCGCTGTTCAAGAAGCCCGGCGAAAAGCACCCGAACCGAGCGGCGCTCGCGACCTGGGGGGCGTGGGTCAACACCTACGCGAAGGAACGGTACGGCCGGCCGCTGTTCATCGCCTGCTCGGCGGACCTCGCGGAGTCCACCAACATCGCCGGCTTCGCCAAGGACTTCGAGGGGAAGAGCGGGTGGGGCTGGTACGAGCGCGATCGCAACCCGCGCGGCGCCCTGCTCCCGCAGCAGATCACCGAGTTCACCAACGCCGGCCTGATGGTCGGGCTCGCGTCGGTCAACCTCTCCGACGATCCGATGAAGTCGTTCGAGGGGTTCTGGGGAGCGTGCTCGACCTACGGATCGTTCTCGTACCTGAAGTACGGCCCGATGCGGCTGTTCTCTCAGCTCGCGCAGGACTGCGAGCTGAAGGTCGGGAAGGTCCTCTGGGTCGCGGGACACTCGGGCCCCGAGACCGCGGAGGACTCCCGCACCCACTTCGGGATCTTCGAGACCTACGTCACGCAGCTCTTCCCCGAAGGGCAGGTCATCGACCTCCATCCGTGGGAGCACAACGAGGTCCCCGTGGTGCTCGGCGCCGCCCTCGCCCAGCGCGCGCCGATCGTCGCCCTGCACCTGACGAGGCCCGCGGTCGAGATCCCCGACCGGGCGAAGCTCGGCATCGCCTCCCACCTCGACGCGGCACGGGGCGCGTACCTGATCCGCGACCACGCCCCCGGGCGCCCGCGGGGAGGGACCGTGTTCGTGCAGGGGACGATGACGACCGCGAACCTGGTCAAGATCCTCCCCAAGATCGAGGCGGCGCAGCTCAACGTGAAGATCGTGGCCGTGATCTCCCCCCAGCTCTTCGCCCTCCAGGACGAGGCGTACCGCGAGCGTATCGCCTCCACCGCCGACCGTTGGGACGCGATGTGCATCACCAACCGGAGCCTGAAGACGATGCGGGAGTGGATCGCGAACCCGGTCGTCGCCGCGTACTCGCTGGCCTCCGACCGGGACGACCGCTGGCGCACCGGCGGGACGGTGGAGGAGGTGGTGGACGAGGCGCGCCTCGCCGAGAGCCACATCCTCGAGGGGATCCAGCGGTTCGTCGCCGAGCGGGGGAGCCGGCTCGAGAGGCTCCGGCTCGCCGTCGAGGCCGCCAGCCGCGCCTGATCGATGGCGCCCCGTTACCTGGACGCGCTGGTCCCGGCCGGCGACGCCGCCGACGCCATCCTCCGCCGCGCGCTCGCGAGGGACGCGACCCGGCGCCTTTCGCGCGCGCTCGCCGCATGGCAAGGCCTCGGCGTCCGCACGGTCCCGGGCGCCCGGCTCGACAGCATCGATCCCGCGTCGGGGCGATTCCGGTGCTGGCTCGCGGAGGTCGAGGACGCGCTCGCGATCGCGAGGGAGACACGGCGCGAACGGCTGATCGAGCGCGTCGCCGACGCGGGATTTCTCGCGCGGGTCGCCCCTCAAGGCCGGATCCCTCGCGACTTCGCCCGGCGCGCGCGCGAGGAGGCGAAGCGCCTGCTCCGCGCGAGCGCCCGAGGGCTCGACCTCCATCCCGGCGCGTTCGGCCGCCTCCTGGTCGAGCGCGGCGCGCGGACCGTCACGCTCGGACGGGACCCGCGCTTCGAGCGGCGCGTCGGGCGCGCGATGGCGCTGCTCGACACCGCCTGGCCCGAGGCCGCGTCGATGGTCCGCGCGCGAACCTGGCGCATCGTCCCGGTCTCCGCCGCGGCCACCGTGTCGTTCTCGAGCGCGCGCGAGCCCGGCGTCGCCTACATCGACGTGCGGAGCGCCCCCGACCTCCGCATGGCCGAGGACCTCGTCCACGAGACGACGCACATGCGCCTCCACGAGATCGAGTCGGTGCGGCCGCTCGTGCGGAGGCAGGCGCTCGACGAGCCGCGCTTCTACTCCCCCTGGCGCCGGGAGTGGCGCCCGGTCCGCGGTCTGGTGCACGCGGTGTGCACCTTCACGGTCGGCGCGATCTGGTTCGAGAGGATGCTGGCGTCGCAGGTCGGGGTCCGGCCCGCGCGACGCCGCTGGCTCGCGCGGCGGCTGCTCGAGGAGCGGGCGAGCGTCGCGATCGCGCTCGCTGCCTTCCGGGGGACGCGGGCGCGAGGGCTGCTGACCGAGGCGGGGCGCCGGGTGGTGCGCGCCGCGGCGCGGGAGCACGCGGCGCTGTCGGACGCCGCGCGCCGTCGCGAGCGGTGGCTCGCGTCGTCCGTCGAGGGGCGCGCGGAGCTGGCGCGGTTGTCGCGGGAGATCAGCCGCCTTCGGGCCCGCCCGCTGCGGTGGCGCTGGGAGGCATGAGGGGGAACAGCCGCGGATCCAGCAGCGCCCGGGGATCGAAGATCGAGCGTCCGACGCGCGCCCCCCAGTGGAGATGAGGTCCCGTCACGCGTCCCGTCGCCCCCGACAGACCGAGACGGTCTCCCGGCGCGACCGTCGCGCCTTCCTCGACCTCGACCTTCGACAGGTGCGCATAGGTCGTGAAGAGCCCGCCGCCGTGGTCCACGATCACCGTCCCCCCGGAGTAATAGAGGTCGGCGGCCAGCGCGACGCGCCCCGGCCCCGCCGCCGCGACCGGCGTTCCCGTGGCGGCGCGGAGGTCGATCCCCGGGTGAGGCGCCCGCGGCTCCCCGTTGAGGATGCGCCTGGCCCCGAACTCGGAGGTCGGCTCGCCGGCGACCGGCGCGACGAACCGCTCGGTCGCGAGCGGGGCGGGCGTGCGCCTGAGGTAGATCGCGCCGAGGCGCTCCTGCTCGCGCGCGATCCGCGCGAGCGCTGCCTTCGAGGGGTTGACGTACTTGGACTCGACCTCGAGCCGCTGCTCGGGGAACGACTTCGGGACGATCGCCGTCTCGACGCTCGAGCGTACCGGCCTGTTCGAGGGATCCCTTCCCTCGAGCGTGAGCGTCGCGCGCGCGTCCTTGCAGTCGAGCGGGACGACCGTCCAGCCTTCCCAGAGGTCGCCCTGCGCCGATCTCACGAAGAAGACCACCTCGCCGAGGAAGCGCCCGGTCAACGACGCGAGCGGCGCCTGCGACCGGACCTCCACGCGCACCGGCTCCCCGGGCGCGATCTCGCGGGCGATCAATCGCGACTCGAGGGGAGAGGGCGGGACGACGGCGGCATGGGCCGCGAGCGCCGCGGCAACCGCCCAGAGGGAGGCGAGGTTGCGTCCTTCGCGCCGGCGCGGTACAAACTCCCCTCGCTCGCCCATGAGGGGACGTTAGCATGCCGTTCGGCTCCATCTTCGGCGCGATCGTGTTCGGGGTGCTCGGGCCCGCGCTCGGCCTCCGGATGATCGCCGACCGCTCGGTCCCGTTGCGCGTCATGGGCGCGTCGCTCGCGCTGCTCGGCGTCGCGATCGCGCTGGGCCTCCTGATGAAGCGCCCCTGGGCGCGCTGGCTCGGCGTTCTCTCCGCGGTTCTCCTCGCGGCGTTCGCGGCCCTCTCCACGTTGAGCGTCTTCCACCTCACCGTGCTGCTCGCGGCGGTGGCGGTCGCGATCCTCCTCGCGATCCCGGGGACGGGGAGACCGATCGTCGCGGCGGATGCCGCGCCGCGCGGCCCCTCGGTCGTCTCGCGGGCGCTGTGCGCGACCGCGTGCCTCGCGATCACCGGCGTCCTCGGCGCGGTGCCGGCGACTCTCGGGAAGCGCGCGCCGCAGCGGGAGGCCGCCACGGATCCGGCCGCCGCTCCCGGCCCGGCGTCGGCCTCCGCCGAGCCGGTGCGCTGGCACGACTTCGCCGACGGGCTGAAGGCCGCCAAGTCGGGGCGCAAGCTGATCGTCGCCGACTTCTACGCGACCTGGTGCGGTCCCTGCAAGATCCTCGAGAAGCGCACCTTCAAGGATCCGCGCGTGCTCGACCGGCTCCGGGACGTCGTCCCCGTCCGCGTGGACGCCGAGGAGACCGTCGAGCGGGGAGGCCTGAAGGGGATCGACCTCGCCCTGCGCTACGCGGTCGAGGTCTACCCGACGATCGTGGTCGTCGACGGCGACGGGCACGAGATCGCCCGCAACACCGGCGTGATGAGCGCCGACGAGTTCCTCGCCTGGATCGACGCCGTCATCGAGCGCGCCGGGACCACGATCGCCCGCTCCTGAAGAGGTCTTCTCCATGCCCCACAAGCGACTGTTCATCCCCGGCCCGACGGAGGTCCGCCCCGAGAACCTCGCCGCGATGGGCCGGCCGCAGATCGGCCATCGCAGCGACGAGTTCAAGGAGCTCTACGGGCGCGTGATCCCGAAGCTGCAAACCCTTCTCGAGACGAAGGACCCCGTTTTCCTCTTCTCCTGCTCGTCCACGGGGGTGTGGGAGGCGGCGATCCGCAACGGGGTGCGCGAGCGGGTGCTGTGCTGCATGCAGGGGGCGTTCTCGGACCGCTGGCTGAAGGTCGCGACCGCGAACGGGAAGCAGGCGGTTCCCTTGAAGGTGGAGTGGGGACGGGCGATCACCGCGGAGGCGATCGATCGGGAGCTCTCCCGCGGCGGGTACGACGCGATCACGGTCGTCCACAACGAGACCTCGACCGGCGTGATGAACCGCCTGGACGAGATCGCGGCGGTGATGCGGAAGTACCCGGACGTGACGTTCCTGGTGGACGCCGTGTCGTCGATGGCCGGGACGCGCATACCGGTGGACGCATGGCGGATCGACGTCTGCCTCGCCGGCCTCCAGAAGGCGTTCTCGCTCCCGGCGGGGCTGACGGTCGCTTCGGTCTCCTCGCGCGTGCTGGAGAAGGCCAAGACGATCCCCGACCGCGGGTACTACTTCGACTTCGTGGAGATGTTGAAGTACCACGAGCGCGGCCAGACCCCCGCGACGCCGGCGATCCCGCAGGTGTTCGCGCTCGACGCCCAGCTCGACGACATCCTGGCCGAGACGCCGGCCGCCCGCTTCGCGCGGCACGAGTCGCTCGCGCGGATCGTCCGGGACTGGGCGCGGCGGCACTTCGCGGTGTTCGCCGAGGAAGGGTACGAGTCGCCGACGCTCACCTGCGTCGCGAACACGCGATCGATCTCGGTCGCCGGGCTCAACCACGAGCTGGGCCGGCAGTGGGCGGCGATCTCCAACGGCTACGGGGATCTCAAGGAGAAGACCTTCCGGATCGCGCACATGGGCGACACCCAGGAGTGGGAGATCCGGGGGCTGCTCGCGGTCATCGACCGCATCCTCGGGCACTGAGCCGATGGCGGGGGCGCCCAAGCGGGTCCTGGTCTGCGACGCGATCCCGGCCGAGGCCGTCGAGCGGATGCGCGCGGGCGGGCTCTCCGTCGACGAGTCGATCGGGCTGTCCGACGACGCGCTCGCCGCCGCGATCGGGGAGTACGACGCGCTCGTCGTCCGCTCCGCGACCAAGGTGCGCGCGCGGCACCTGGCGGCGGGGAAGCGGCTCAAGGTGATCGTGCGCGGGGGGGTCGGCGTGGACAACATCGACGTCGCCGCCGCCGAGGCCGAGGGGGTGCGCGTGATGAACACGCCCTCCGCGTCGTCGGCCTCGGTCGCCGAGCTCGCGCTCGCGCTGATGTTCGCCCTCGCCCGCCAGATCCCGCGCGCGGACGCGTCGATGAAGTCGGGGGCGTGGGACAAGAAGAGCTTCGCGAAGGGGATGGAGCTTGAAGGGAAGACCCTCGGCATCCTCGGCGTCGGGCGGATCGGCCGGTCGCTCGCGCGCAAGGCGTCCGCGATCGGCATGGTCGTGATCGGCGCCGACCCCGCGCTCGGGACGACGGGGACCCTGGACGGCCTGACCCTCCTCCCCCCCGACGACGTCTACGCGAGGGCGGAGGTGATCTCGCTCCACGTGCCGCGGCCGCCGGGGACGAGGGCCGTCATCGGCCGCGAGGAGATCGAGAAGATGAAGCCGGGCGTCTTCCTGGTGAACTGCGCGCGCGGCGGCGTGGTCGACGAGGAGGCGCTCCTCGCGGCGCTGTCGTCGGGGAAGGTGGCCGGCGCCGCGCTCGACGTGTTCGAGGTCGAGCCCCCGAAGGACCTGAGGCTCGTCTCGCACCCGCGGGTCATCGCGACGCCGCACGTCGGGGCGTCGACGGTCGAGGCCCAGAACAGGGTGGGGGACGAGGTCGCCGAGATCCTTCTGGCCGAGCTCTAACGGCCCGTCGCCGCGGCGAGCGGCGGGTCAACCGGGAGGCCGGCCTCCCGCATGCGGCGGACGACCTCCCGCGCCTCCTCGACGCGGCCGAGCTCGAGATAGCTGCCGGCGAGGTTGTTCCCCGCGTCGGCGTCGTCGGGGGCGAGACGGAACGCCTCCGCGAAGCTCTCCGCGGCCTCCGCGATCCTCCCGGACTCGAACAGCAAGACCCCCAGGTCGAAGCGTGCGACCGCGAGCGCCGGCTGCAGGCGGACGGCCTCCTCGATCTCGCGTCGCGCCTCATCCGGGCGCCCGGCGCGGGTGAGCGCCTTCGCGAGGTCCAGGTGGGCGAAGGGATAGTCGGGGGCGAGCGCGATCGAGCGGCGGTAGTCCTCGATCGCCTCGGGGATCCGCCCGGACTCGCGCAGCGCCGTCCCGCGATCGCACAGAGCCATCGCATCCTGCCCGCGCGCGAGATCCCCCTGCGTCGCCGGGAACCAGGCGAGCGAGATCGCCGCGACCGCGGCCGCGGCGGCGGCGGTCGATCGAGAGGCCTCGCGATCCCGCAGCCGGACGGCGCCGAGGGCGGCGATCAGGGCGAGCGCGGGGACCATCGCCAGCCGGTAGCGCGAAGCGACGTAGAAGGCGAGGAGCGTCGCGGCGGTCGCCGCGGCCGCGAGCACCGCCGGCTGCGCCGCGCGGAGGCGGAGCGCCGGGGCGAGCCCCGCGACGGCGAGCGCCGCGAGCGCCGCGAAGGGAAGGGGCATCGCCCGCCGGAACGGGTTCGCGTCGAGGCGGGAGGAGTACTCGAGCGGCTGCTCCGCGCTCGCGATCACGAGCATCAGCTTCCGCCCGAGCAGCGCCGCCGCGTCCCCGGGGTGGGCGAGGAGCTGCGCGCGCCCCCTGGCGAACCAGTAGCGGGAGGCGTCGGCGTCGGACATCGGGCGGCCGCTCTCGGCTTCCGCCACGCGGCGGGCCTCGGCACGCTGGGTCGCGATCGCCCCGGAGAACCCGTCCGGGGTCGAGTAGACGCCCCGCGCGTTCGGGTTGTTCCCCTGCCAGAAGGTGATCCCCCCGTTGGTCGCCACCGGAACCAGCTCGCCGGAGACGGCGAGGTTCCGGACCGTCACCGGCGCGACGACCGCGAGCGCCGCCCCGAGGCAGAGGCCGACGCGCACGACTCTCCTGCGGGGCGGGCGGGAGGCGTCCCACGCGATCCATCCGAGCGTGAGCGCGAGGAGCAGCATCGATCCGGCGTTGGCGATCGTGAGCGCGCCGAGCGTGCCGCCGAGCGCCGCGAGCGGACGTGCGCCGGAGGAGGCCGCGCACGCCCCCGCCCGCTCGACGAACAGCGCGACCAGGAAGAAGACGAGGCTCGCGGGGAGCAGCTTCGTCTCGAAGAACGCCGGCACACCGTACAGCGCGAGGAGCCACGCCCCCCAGGCTCCGGCCGAGGCGCCGCCGGCGCGCTCCGCGGCGCGGCCGACGAGCAGGACGGCCGCCGCGCCGAGGACCGCCTGGAGCACGAAGACCGCGGCCGGGCGGGGCCCGAGCACGGCGTACACGCCGGCCACGAGGAGCGGGTACAGCGGCGCCTGCGAGTACGCGCCGGCCTCGAACGCGGTCCCCGAGACGATCGCCCGCGCCCACGCGTCGTAGCGCGCGGCGTCGTGGAGGAGATGGGCGGCGAGCGGGTTCGCGCGGAGGTCGGCGGCCGTGTAAAGGCCGTGGGCGAGCGCCGCAAAGACGGCCGCGGCGTGGCGTGCGCGGATCACCACGCGATCCTACCAGTGCTATCGTGCGCCGCATGAAATCGCCGCAGTCGGAGAAGGCGCGGCTCGATCGCGTGACCGTGCGCGCGATCGTCGATCTCGCGCGCGGGATCGACGCGAAGATCGAGAAGCACGGGAAGCCCGAGGTCGTCTTCCCCGTCCGGTCCCTCGGGAACGTCCGCTACGACCCGAAGAAGGGGTTCTTCGAGATCGGCCGCGGCAAGTCCACGCGCACGCTCACCGTCAACACCGCGAAGACCTTCGCGCAGACCCTGAAGATGATGGCGCTCTCGAAGGAGCTCGTGGAGACCAGCGACTTCGCGACGAAGCGGGACGCGTACTACCAGTCCAAGAACTGGGGGGAGGCCAAGTTCGACGAGCAAGGGGAGTCGGACATGGTCATGGACGACATCGAGGCGATGTTCTCGGTCGAAGGGGTCAGCCGCGAGCAGCTCCGCTACATCCCGGACGAGCACGGGGGCGCGGTGGCGGGGGAGCTGATCGTCAACGACACCGACCTCGAGACCGGGAAGATCGAGCGGATCGACTGCACGAAGTTCGGGTCGGGGGCCTACTCGATCCCGTCGCTCGTCGAGCACCTCACCTTCGAGACCAAGGCCAAGTTCGTCCTGTGCATCGAGACCGGCGGCATGTTCCAGCGGCTCCAGAGCCACAAGTTCTGGCAGAAGGCGCACTGCATCCTGATCTCGATGGCCGGCGTGCCGACGCGCGCGACGCGACGGTTCGTCCGGCGACTCGCCGACCAGCATCAGCTCCCCGTCTACGCCTTCGTGGACTGCGATCCCTACGGGATCTCCAACATCTACCGGACGCTGAAGGTCGGCTCGGGGAACGCGGCGCACATCAATCGCTTCTTCTGCGTGCCCCAGGCGTCGTTCCTCGGCGTCACCCCCGCGGACATCGTCACCTACAAGCTGCCGACGCACCCGCTGAAGGACGTGGACGTCAAGCGCGCGAAGGACGCGCTGAAGAACGACCCCTTCTTCAAGATCCACAAGCCGTGGGCGCGCGCGATGGAGCAGCTGATCTCGATGGGGGTGCGCGCGGAGCAGCAGGCGCTCGCCCGCTGGGGGCTCAACTACGTGATCGACGAGTACCTGCCCCGGAAGCTCGCCGCGACCAAGGAGTTCCTCCCCTGACCGAGAGCGTCAGCTGACGTCGCTGCCGCCGGGGACGATCAGCGCCGGGTCGATCCCGTTCGCCGCGAGCGTCGTCAGCCACAGCGCGTCCGCGGGGGTATCCAGCAGGAGGCCCGAGTCCGCCGGGGCCAGGATCCAGGAGCCCTCGTGGATCTCCTGCTCGAGCTGTCCCGGCGCCCATCCCGCGTAACCCGAGAAGCAATGGAACCGGATCCCGGGCCCCTCGCACAAACGGGAGAGCGTCTTGGTCGAGGCGCTGACCTGGAGCCCCGCGACGACCTCGCGCCCCTCCGGGTCCTCGACGCCGGCGCCGTACAGGACGAGACCCTGCTCCGGCTGGACGGGTCCGCCGACGCGCACGCGCTTCCCCGGATCCCCCGCGTAGCGGATCTCGTGGTCCTTGCACAGGTCGCGGAGGAAGATCGGCGACTCCCGGTTGATCACGATCCCGAGCGCCCCGTCGGCGCTCTGCTGGAGGAGGAGGACGACCGACTGCCGGAAGTTCGGGTCGGCGAGCTGCGGCACCGCGATCAGGAGTCGCGGGGCGAGCGTCGGGTCTCCGCGATCGTCGTCCATGGCGGGGATCAGTATGCCGCCGTTCAGGTCCTCATGCGAGATCCCCGGCGCCGCACGGCGATCCCCGCCGCCATGATCGCGAACCCGGCGGCGAGCCCCGGGTAGATCGGCTCGACGGAGAGCCACGGCCCTTCGGGGCGGAGCGTGCTCGTCAGCCAGGCGATCGTGAGGGCGGCGGCGATCACCGTCCCGGCCGCGGCGAACCTCGCGTCCGGACGGAGCGCCGGGAAGAGCGCGCCGATCAGAGGGGGGAGGAGCGCGGCGGTGCCGACGCTCCCGAAGCCGTACCAGAGACCGACGACCGAGCTCGAGCCGAGCGCCACGGCCGTCGCGACGAGCGTGCCGGCGATCAGCCCAATCCGCTCTCCGCGGGTCGTGCCGGCGGATGGAACCCCCACGCGCGCCACGAGGTCGCGCGAGAGCGTGAGCCCGGTGTTGAAGAGGAAGGCATCCACGGTGGACATGACGGTCGCGATCATCCCGGCGTAGAAGACGCCGAGGAGCCCCGCGGGGAGCAGGCTCTCGCCGAGGGCGGGGAACGCGTCCACTCCCGACGGGAGCGCGGGGAGCAGGGCGTGGGCGTACATGCCGGTGAAGGTCGTCAAGCCGTCGAAGAGAGCGAAGAAGAGGATCGAGACCAAGAGCCCGCGCCGCGCGACCCGCGGAGTCCTCGCGGCGAAGCAGCGCTGGAAGAACGTCGGCTCGACGAGGGTCTGGAGCGCGATGAAGTACCAGGCGATCACGTATCCGGGGCGGGCCCCCCCCAGCGGCTCGAACATCGTGGCCGGGAGGGTCGCCCGCAGCGCCGACAGCCCGCCGAGCCGGGCGACCGCGATCGGGAGCAGCATCAGGAACCCGCCGAACATCAGCGCGAACTGGAGTCCCTTCGTCTGCACCACCGAGCGGAAGCCGCGCGCGCCGATGTAGAGCAGGCAGAACAGCGCGCACAGCACGACCGCGGCGGGCTGCGGGATCCCGACCGCGCGGTGGAGCAGCACCCCCAGCATGAGGAGGTAGGGGGCGGGGAGCGAGAGAGCGAGGACGACGACCGCTCCGGCGAGACCCGCCGTCTTTCCGTAGGAGGAGAAGAGCAGGTCGGGAAGCGTCGCCTCGCCCACGCTCCGCGCCCGCTCGGCGAAGAAGAGGGCGAACAGGAGCGTCCCGATGTAGTAGGGAACGCCGAGCACGAGCCAGTTCGAGAGACCGTGCGCGTAGGAATACTCGCCGACGCCGAGCACGCCGCCGTACCAGGTCGCGACGAGCGTGACGACGAAGGCCGGAAGGGTGAGCGCCCTCCCGGCCAGCAGGAAGTCCTCCTCGTCGGAGCGCGCCCTCCGCGACGCCCGCACGCCGAGGACGAACGTCGCGGCCAGATAGCCGCCGACGACCGCGAGATCGAGCGCGCCGAGGCTCCCCGACATCCGCGCCCCTTCAGAACCCGAACGTCAGTCCGAACAGGACGCTCCGCGTCGCCGCGGGGAAGAACTCGGAATAGAAGGTCGTGTAGCCCGCGTCGGTCGGGTACGCGTAGCCCATCTGGGCGATCTTCGCGTCGAGGAGGTTGTCGACGCGGACGCGCGCGGTCAGCGTCCCCTGGGGGCGCCGCGCCCAGCGGGAGAGATCGAGCACCCCTTGCGCCGCGACCACGGTGGTCGGGTCGATCCGCTTGTCAACGTACCCGGGCGCCTCGCGGTTCGACGGCGTCTTGCGCTCGTTCTCCGAGTTGTCGAGGTAGATCCGTCCGACGTAGCGCGCCGCGAGCTCCGCCCGGAACGGGCCGAACGCGCGCGCGATCGACAGCCGGGCCGTGCGGTCGGGGAAGAGCGCGACCCGGTTCCCCGAGTAGTCGATCACGAAGGCTCCCCCCGCGCCGTCGGGGGAGAGGACCGTCTCCTCGCGCAGCACGTCGTCGCTGACGGCGATGTAGCCGGCGATGTCGATGGCGAGCGGGGCGCGGACCGAGCCCTCGACCTCCACGCCGCGGTGGATCGAGCGCCCGGCGTTCTTCGTGATCGGCAGGCCGTCGGCGTCGAGCCCCCCCGCGAAGACGAACTCGTCGCGGAAGTCCATCGAGTAGAGGTTGACCTTCACCCGCGTGGTCCCGTGCGCGTACCCGGCGCCGACGTCGAAGCCGGTCAGCCGCTCGGGCTTCGCGAGGGGATCGGAATAGCGGTTGCTCGAGGGGTCGAAGCTCTCGAAGCGGGAGGCCGGGTCGGAGGCGGGGTCCTCCGGGTCCCAGACGTTCGTGAACGACGGCTCGCTCTCCGTCTTCGTCGCCTGCGCGTAGAGGTTCCACCGATCGGTCGCGTTCCAGTTCACCCCGATCCGCGGCGTCAGGAAGGCGTAGCGGCCGTCCCACGAGATCCCCCGCACACGGTCCTTCCGCATCGCGAAGCGGTGGCGCGTCGCCTGGAGCTCGAGGCTGAGGGTCGTGCGAGCGGCGACGTCGAGCGTCTCGCGCACGAACACGTTCGCCGTGTCCTTCTCGTTCGTGTAGTCGTAGAGGACCTGGGACGTGTCCTCGACCTTCCCGTCGTGCCGCCCTCGGTGGACGAGCAGCTCGAGCCCGGCCGCGAGCTCCCCGCGCCGGTGGCGCCAGGTCAGGCGCGGGATCCAGCCGACCTGCCGGTTCCCGAGCGCGCGCTTCCTCCAGTCCGTCCCCGAGAACTGGCGGAACGCCCCCTCGCCGACGATCGCGTAGAGCGTGTTCTTCAGGAGGAGCCCGGGGGCGAGCCGTCGGTCGTTCATGACCTGGAGCTGCGGCTGGACGAAGGTGTCGGTCTCGCCCGGGCGGAGGAAGTTCGTCCTGCGCAGGGTCTCGTCGTCGAGGTAGGCGCGCGGGACGCCGAGATAGGAGAGCTGGGTCGTCTCCGGCCCCCCGAAGAGGAGGACGCGCCAGACGGACTCCGGCCCGAACCGCTCGAACGCGACGTTCGCGAAGGTCTGGCGAGACCAGGCCGGGCGCCGGTAGCCGTCGCTCTCGACGTGAGCGGCCCGGATCGACCAGGCCCACGGCGAGCGTCCGATCGGCCCGCCGTACCGCAACGACGCCCGCCAGGTCCCGAACGACCCCGCGGTGAGGTCGAGCTCTCCCCCCGCGGTGGTGGACAGCGGCGCGGTCTCGAGGTTGACCACCCCTCCGACCGCCGCCGACCCGTACAGGGCCGTCCCGGGGCCGCGCTGGATCTGGATCAGGCCGAGCCCCGTCGCGAAGTCGCCGAGGTCGATCGTGTAGACCTGCTTCGACTCGGGGGTGTTGAGGGGGACGCCGTTGACGTTGACCGCGATGCGCGACTGGTCGAACCCGCGGATCCGGAGGTAGCTGTAGCCGAAGCCGTTCCCGGCGTCGCTGTAGGCGTGCGCGTTCATGGTCTCGCCGAGGAGGGTCGAGAGATCCTGCCCGACGTTGAGCGCCCCGATCTGCTCCTCGTCGAGATCGGTGAACGGCGCCGGATCGCGCCTGTCGCGGGCGACGGTGGCCGTGACCACGACCTCCTCCTCGACGTCGGAGGGGAGCGGCGCCTCGGGCTCGTCCTCCGCGGCGCGGGCCGGGCCGATCAGCGCGAGCGCGGCGAGCGCGACGCCGGCCGTCTTGCGAAGCATGAAGACCTCCCGCCGTCCGTGGCGGCGCGCGGCGGGAACCGGACGGATGAACGGAGGGATTCTTCGTGCATCGTCCCGTTTCCCTACGCTGGCATGACCCAGTTCAGGTTCGAGGGTCTGTTCTCAGTCCGGCTCTCGCCGGACACCCCTAACGGAGACGGCATCACCGTACGCCACGGCCTTCGCGCGGTCAACTCCTCGGATTGACCCCCCGCGAGCCGCCCGGTATATTCCCGTCCTTTTTGCGCGGGACGACGGCGGCGTAGCCAAGTGGTAAGGCAACGGTCTGCAAAACCGTCATTCACCGGTTCAAATCCGGTCGCCGCCTCCAGCGTCGTCCCGCCGTCCCGGTCGCGGAAGTGATGGAGCCATGACGAAGGGACCCGAGTCGACCACGCTTCTCGATCGCGTGCTCCGATCCGGCTCGCAGCGCGTGGCGATCCTGGGGCTTCACCCCCAGGCGGGGACGCGGACCGTGCTCGCGGCCTTCCTCAAGGAGATCCACGCGCGCTCGTTGTCGCTCGGCCTGACCTCGGCCCCCCGGCTCCCGCTGGAGCAGGAGGAAGGGGCGGAGCCGTTTCCGGTGACCCGGCTGGTCGTCCCGGAGGGGACGTGGATCGCGACGGCGGCCGCGCCGCGCACCGGCGAGGACGCGGCCCAGCTCGAGCCGATCGAGACGACCTCCTGGACGACGACGATCGGCCCGGTCGCGCTCTACCGCGCGCGGACCCGCGGCGAGGTCGATCTTCACGGCCCCGGCGAGAGCGATTCGATGCGCTCGGTGCTCAAGAAGCTCCAGGGCCTCTCGGGCGGTCTCGTCCTCGTGGACGGCGGGTGGGAGCGGCGGGCGTTCGCCGCGCCCGGAGTCAGCGACGGCGTGGTGATCGTGCTCGCCGCGGGCTACTCGGCGACGCCGGAGCGATCGGCGGCGGCGGCGCGCTATCTCGTCGAGACCCTCTCGGTTCCTCCGTGCGACGAAGCGGCGCGCGACGCGTGGGAGGAGACCGCGTCGAAAGGCGCCGCGGCGCTCCTCGACGCGCGCGGACGTCCGGTCGGCGTGATGCCGCCCGGGCTCGCGGACCCGGTGCCTGGATTGAAGACGCCCGACGGGGCGCCGGTCGCCACCGCGGTGCTCCCTCACGGCCTCAACGACGAGTTCATGATCCCGCTGGTGCGCTCGTCGCTTCGCTGCACGCTGGTGGTGCGCGACGCGACGCGCATCAACGTCTCGCCGGTCTACTACAAGGCGTGGCTGAAGGCGCGCGGCCGCATCCAGGTCGTCCGTCCGCTGCGGCTGATCGGCGCTGCGACGAACCCTTGGAACCCGGCCGGACCCGACGCCGACGCCGCCGAGTTCAGGAAGACCGTCGCGACCGCGCTCCCGGACCTGTCGGTCCACGACGTCGTCCTCGAGTCGAGCGATGGGCGTTCGCGCCCGATCTGGAAGTTCTGGGATTGAGCTTATACAGCAATAAATAATTTTCGTAATCCTACCGCTACGAAACCGTCATTCGCCCCGCCGTTCGATGGCGGTGCCGCCCGATTCCCCAAATAGTAAGTCGCCTGAATCGAGCGCATTGCGCCGGAAAGGACCGACTCCCACGACGATGGCACTGATCTCGCTGTGCCGATCTCCGGCGGTCCATGGGGAGATCGCCACGGAGACCAGGGACCCATGCGAATCAACGCGCGAACCATCGCCGTCCTCTCGACGCTCCTCGTCGCCCTCGCCGGCCGGTCCGCGCTCGCGGGCTCGGCCTCCCTCGCTTGGAACCCCGTCTCCGACTCGGACCTCTCCGGGTACCGGGTCTACTACGGCACCTCCCCCGGTGCGTACACCTCGTCCGTCGACGTGGGGAACGTCACGCAGACGACGATCAGCACGCTCACCGACTGCACGACCTACTACTTCGGCGTCAAGGCGTACGACACGACCGCGAACGAAAGCGTCAGCTACTCGAACGAGGTCAACGGCTGGCCCCGGCCGACCGTGACGTCGGCGACCCCTTCCGCGGCGGAGCAGGGGCGCGCCCTTTCGATCACGCTCGCCGGATCGAACTTCCGGGCGGGCTCGACCGTCACCTTCTCCAACCCCGGCATCACGGTCAACTCGACGACGATCAACGCCTGCGGCCAGATCACGGTCGGGATCACGATCGCGAACAACGCGGCCGCCGGCGCGGTCAACGTCGAAGTGACGCACGCGGACGGCGTCTTCGGCACCGGCACCGGCATCTTCACGGTGCAGGCGACGGTCGCCCCGACGGTCTCCTCCACCACTCCGGCCGACGGCGCGACCGGCGCGTCGATCGCGGTTCACCCGACGGTCGTCTTCAGCGAGCCGATGCTGCCGTCCTCGATCACCGCCTCGACGGTCCGGCTCCTCGACGACACGAGCGCCGCGGTGCCGCAGGCGGCGGGCTCCCCGTCCCTCTCGACGGACGGACGGACCGCGACGATCACCCCCGCGGCGAACCTGTCGTCCGGCGAGACCTACCGCGTCCAGGCGGCCGGCGGCGCGAGCGGCGTGCTGGACCTGGCGAACCACGGGATGGCGAGCACCTTCACGCAGCCCACCGGCTTCTCGACCGTCGCGGACACGACGGCCCCGATCATCTCGGCCGTCGCCTCGAGCGGCGTCGGCTCCACCACCGCGACGATCGCCTGGACGACCGACGAGCCGTCGGATAGCCAGGTCTCGTATCGCAAGCAGGGGGACGCGGCGTACCAGCAGACCGCGGTCAACCCGGCGCTCGTGACCAGCCACAGCGTCCCGCTGACGGGCCTCGCCCCCTCCACGACGTACGAGTACTTCGTCCGCAGCGCGGACAGCGCAGGGAACGTCGCGACCTCCACCCCGATCCGGACCTTCGCCACCGGATCGAACGGCTTCGCGTACATCCGCCTCGAGGCGGAGGGCGGCACGCTCGTCTCCCCCGTGCGGTCGGTGAGCGGCGCCTCGGGAGCGTTCGGAGGCGGGTACATCGACACGCCGTCCGGAACGCCGACGGGCTCCGCCTCGTCGCCGGCCGGCCGGTCGACCATGGGCGTGAACATCCCGACGTCGGGCACCTGGTACCTCTGGGTCCGGATGTGGGGGCCCGACGCCAACACCGACTCCTGGTTCGAGTCGATCAACGGCGCGTCACGGCAGGCGATCTTCCCGTCGTCCTACGGACAGTGGGTCTGGGTCGCGGGGCGCTCGTACACGCTCTCCGCGGGGCTCGCGAGCGTCGAGCTCGGCGGGCGCGAGCAGCAGGCGCGCGTCGACCGGGTGCTCCTGACCAACGACTCGACGTTCGTGCCGACCGAGCAGGCGGTGGCCGACCAGACCCCGCCGTCGGCCGACACCGGCTTCACCGCGACCGGCGCCACGGCGCAGGTCACGCTGAGCTGGACGAACTCGAACAGCTCCGACTTCGTGCAGACGGTGATCCGCTACCGGACCGACGGGACCTATCCCACGAGCCCGGCGGACGGCTTCGCGGTCACGACGGAGCCCGGAGCTCCGGGCTCGGCGGACTCGTTCGTCCACACCGGCCTGACCAACGGCCTGACGTACTCCTACAGCGCGTTCGCGATCGACTCGAGCGGGAACGTGGCGGCGCCCGCCAGGGCCTCGGCGACGGTGTCCGACACGACCGCGCCCGGGAACGTCCAGAACCTCCAGCGCACCGACAAGAGGTGACGCCGGAGGATCAGGGGGCCCAGAGGCGCTCCTCGTCGAGCGCCGGGTCTCCCTCGCGCATGGCGGGGAGGTAGGCCCGCACGGTGTAGTCCCGGACCATGCGCTCGGTCGAGAACCGCGGGGCGAGCCGCGCGATCGAGCGCTTCATCCGGCCGATCCAGGCCGCGGGCAGCGCACCCTCGCCGCGGTCGTAGAAGACCGGGGCCACCTCGTCGGCGAGCACGCGGTAGAGCGAGTCGGCGTCCTCGCGATCCTGCAGATCGGCGTCCTTGTAGTCCTGGGGGCGGCCGATCGCGAAGCCGATCGTGGGGTCGTGCCCTTCGGCCCACCAGCCGTCGAGCACGCTCAGGTTGAGGGCACCGTTCGAGGCGGCCTTCATCCCGGACGTCCCGCTCGCCTCCAACGGGCGCCGCGGCGTGTTGAGCCAGACGTCCGCTCCCTGCACCAGGAAGCGCGCGACGCGCATGTCGTAGTTCTCGAGCAGGACGACGTGCCCCCCGAGAGCCGGGCTCATCGACAGCTCGAAGATCCGCCGGAGGACCTCCTGCCCGGGCTTGTCGGCCGGATGCGCCTTGCCGGCGAACACGATCTGCACGGGGCGGCTGGCTGCGGTCAGGATCGAGCGGAGCCGCTCGAGGTCCCGGAAGATCAGATCGGCCCGCTTGTAGGTCGCGAACCGCCTCGCGAACCCGACCGTCAGCACGTCGGGGGCGAGCAGCGTCTGGACCCGCCTCAGGTCCTCGGGGGATCGCCCGTGCCGCGCGAGCTGCTGGCGGACCCGCTCGCGGACGAGCGTCAGCAGCCGTGCCTTCTGCGCGGCGTGCGCCGTCCAGAACTCCTCGTCCGGGATCGCGAGGATCTCGTCGGCGAAGCCGGGATCGAGCAGACGCGTCTCGTAGTCGCCTCCGAGCCTGCGGCGGAGCATCGCTCCCATCTCCGGCCCCATCCAGGTCGGAACGTGCACGCCGTTGGTGATCGCCTCGATCGCCGGCCCCTCCCACATCGCGTCCGCGACCTGCGCGTGCAGCTTGCTCACGCCGTTGACCCGCGTCGATGCGCGGATCGCGAGGACCGTCATGTTGAAGACCCCGTCCTCGGGAGACGCCCGCCCGAGGTCCACGTAGGCCTGGACGCCCCCCTCCAGCCCCGACCCCCAGGCCTCGGCGTAGCTCCGCACCAGCCCGAGGTCGAAGGTCTCGTTCCCGGCGGGGACGGGCGTATGGGTGGTGAAGGCCGCCGTCTTCGCCGCCTCGCGCACCGCGTCGGCGAAGGGGAGCTTCTTGGTCGATGCCGCACGCCGGACGCGCTCGAAGGCGACGAAGGCGGAGTGCCCCTCGTTGAGGTGCCAGACCGACGGGTGGATGTCGAGCGCCTCGAGGAGCCGGAACCCTCCGATGCCGAGCACCATCTCCTGGCACAGCCGCATCTCGCGGCCGTGGACGTAGAGGATCGAGGTGATCGGCCGGTCCGCGGCGTCGTTCTCGCGCACGTCCGAGTCGAGCAAGAGGACCGGCACGCGCCCCACCGCAGCCTTCCACGCGCGAAGCTGCACCGCGCGCCCCGGGAGGTCGACCTGCACGCGCAGCGGCTTGCCGCCGGGTCCGGCGACGGGGAGCAGCGGCAGCTTCCGCAGATCGTAGTCGGGGTAGAAGTGCTGCTGCCGGCCGTCGGCATCGACCGTCTGCCGGAAGTAGCCCCGTCGGTACATCAATCCGACACCCACGAACGGAAGCCCGACGTCGCTCGCCGACTTCGAGTGGTCGCCGGAGAGGATCCCGAGCCCGCCCGAGTAGATCCCGAGGCACTCGTGCCATCCGAACTCGGTGGAGAGGTAGGCGACCGGTCCGCCGGAGAACGACGGGTAGGTCCTGTGGAACCAGGAGGACTCCCCGCCCGCGAGGTAGCGGTCGAGCTCCCCGATCACCGCGTGGTAGCCGCTCATGAAGCTCTCGTTCTCGAGGAGCGCGTCCCACATCGCCGGCTCGACGCCGAGCAGGATCTCGACCGGGTTGTGGGTCCGCGCCCAGCGGGCGGGATCGATCGCGCTGAACAGCAGGTGCGCGCCGGGGGACCAGGTCCACCAGAGGTTGTAGGCCAGGTCGTACAGCCGCGCGAGCTCGCGCGGGAGATCGACCTGGGCTCCCGGCAGCGTCTTGATCTCGGGGCACGGCGTCATGAGCTCCTCCGGGCGGCACTATAAATCGAGCCGATGCTACTCTCCCGCGCGTGCGCAACCTCGAGCTGACGCGGCCGCTGGCCTTCTTCGATCTCGAGACGACCGGCATCGATCCGCAGCGGGACAAGATCGTCGAGATCGCCGTCGTGCGCGTCGATCCGGGCGGGTCGAGCGCCGCGAAGACCCGGAGGATCGACCCGGAGCGCCCGATCCCCCCCGAGGCGACGGCGGTCCACGGGATCCGGGACGAGGACGTCGCCGGCGCGCCGACCTTCCGGCAGGTCGCCCGCGGGATCCTGGACTTCCTCGCCGACTCCGACCTCGCGGGGTTCAACGTCCGGCGGTTCGACGTTCCGCTTCTCGACCGGGAGTTCCGCGACTGCGGGCTCGACCTCGCGCTCACCCAGCGGCGCGTGATCGACGCGATGTCGATCTTCCACCGCAAGGAGCCGAGGGACCTGGCGGCGGCGGTGAAGCACTTCCTCGGACGGGAGCACGCGGGCGCGCACGGCGCCGCGGCCGACGTCGCGGCGACCGTGGAGGTGCTCGACGCGGAGCTCGCCCGGTACCCCGATCTTCCGCGGACGGTCGCGGCGCTGGAGGATTGGTGCCACCCGGTCCCCGACGGGGCCGTCGATCGAGGGGGGAAGTTCGTGCTCCGGGAGGGGGTCGTGGTCTTCGGCTTCGGACGCCAGCGCGGGCGGCCGCTCAGCGAGGTCGCGCGGCTGCAGCGCGACTACCTGGAGTGGATCCTGAAGCAGGACTTCCCCGACGACGCGCGCGCCCTCGTGGAGCGGGCCCTCCGGGGGGAGCCGTGATCAGCACGACCGACTTCAAGCGCGGGGCCAGGATCCTGGTGGACGCGGAGCCGTACCAGCTCGAGGACTACCAGGTCCAGACGCCGTCCGCGCGCGGAGCCGCGACGCTCGTCCGCTGCAAGCTCAGGCACGTGGTGACCGGGACCCTGCTCGACAGGACGTTCAAGTCGGGGGAGAAGTTCGAGGAGCCCGACGTCGCCTTCCGGCAGGTGCAGTTCCTCTACGGCGACGGCGAGTCGAGCCACTTCATGGAGCTGGCGAGCTACGAGCAGTTCGCGATCGCCAACGAGCGGATCGAGGAGATGGTCCCGTGGCTGACCGACGGGCTCAACCTCAACGCGGTCTACTGGAACGGCTCGGTCGCCGGGATCAGCCTCCCGCAGTACGTCGAGGCCGAGATCGAGATGGTCGGCGCCGGGGCGAGGAGCGACACGGCGAGCGGGAAAAACCTCAAGGACGCCACGCTGGCCAACGGGCTGACGGTGCGCGTGCCGCTGTTCATCGACTCCGGAGAGAGGATCGTCGTCGACCCGAGGACCCTCGAATTCATCCGGCGCGCCGCGAGATAGTCGCGAGCACGCGCAGGGCGCGGGCGTGACGCTCGACGGCGCGGGCCCGGG
>DASRJG010000144.1:0-9090 GCA_035649595.1 Candidatus Polarisedimenticolaceae bacterium | reverse complement strand
TCTGCCATGAGAAGGTAGGAGATCCCGAGAAGGCTCAGGATCGCCATGACGAGGACCGCGATCACCATCGCGGAGCCGCGCTCCGTCCCGGCGTCGTTCGTACGATGCGTGCTCATGCCGATGGCTCCTTGCGCCCGCATGTTCTAGTTGACCGTCAGCGACGGCATGGCGCAGGTCGTCGTGATCCCGGAAGGGTTCCCCGCGCTGTCGAGCAGCGTGAACACGTACTGGGTCGTGCCGATGACGTTCACGACGCGGCTCGCGCCGCTGCCGGAGTCCATGAGCTTGCTGAAGACGTAGGTCACGTTGGTCGTGTTCCCGGCGGTCATCGGGCTCGCGTAGTTCACGGTGGGGGCCGGAGCGCTGAAATTGCTCTTCGTGGCCGTCCCGACCTCGTTCGGCGTGCCGACGTAGGTCGTGGTCCAGGTCCCGGGGGCGGCGATGTTCGTTCCGTTGAACTGCGCCGTCTGCCAGCGCGGCTGGTTCCCCGTGTAGTCGGTCCAGCTGATGGTCATCGACGTGACCGAGACCGCCGTCAGGCACCGGTCGTTCCCGAGCTTGTAGGAGACTTCCTTGCACTTGGCCGAGCCGCTCGCGCAGCTCGCGATCGTGTTGGTCGTCGGGAACATGCTGAGGCAGCAGCCGACGGCGCTCCCCGCACGGACCGTGATCGACGTGGTGAAGCTGCATCCGGTGGAGTTCGTCACCGTCGCGGTGATCGTGTAGGTCCCCGGCGGGGTCGCGAGCCAGCCCGTGTCGGTCCAGGTCGTCCCCGTGGTCGTGGAGTTGTAGGTTCGGGTCACGCCCGCCACCACGTGCGAGTACGTGATCGTGACGCCGGTGTAGGTGTCGGTGCCGCCGGTCACGGTCACCGTGGTCGGGGTGACCCCGGCGATCGTCGCGCCGTCGGTCGGCGGGTTGATGGCCACCGTGCCGGAGAACTGGCAGGTCGCCTGGGCCGAGTTCGAATCGGCGGAGTAGTTGATGCACTCGTCGTGGGCGCGAACCATGTAGTAGACGCATTGCGACGGGGACGGCGCCACCATGCTGATGTCGTCATAGGAGTTGGTCGAGGAGGACCCGACCGGCGTCGAGCCGAACACCGCGTTGCTCGGAGGATCGGTCTTCGGCATCACCTGCGAGCGGTAGACGTCATACGCCCTGATGACGATGTCGTTGTTCTGCTCGTCCTTGACTACGGGGCTCCAGTTCACGCGTATGTGGCCGGGGGACAGGGTGAACGCCTGCACGTTCGTCGGAGCCGCGGGCGGGATCGACGTCGTGGACTGCCCGGCGAAAGCGTTCGTCACCGCGCTCTCGGTGCCGCAGGTGTCGACCGCGGTGAGGCGGTAGTAGTACGGATGGCAGTTGACGGTGGGCGCGTCGATGTACGGCGGGTTGCTCGGGGCGTGCACGACCGTCTCGTTGACCACGAGCGACGTCGTGGACGCCGTGAACCCGGAGGTGTCCCCGCGGTAGACGCGATAGCCGGCGAGGTCGCGACAGGCCGGCGCGAGGGGATCCGCTGCGGGCACGCTCGCCGTGTTGTTGGTCACGGCCGTCCAACTGAGGCGGACGTTGTTGACTTGGCCGGTGGTCGCGGACGCGCCGGTCGGCGCGCTCGGCGTGTTGCTGTTCGCCACCGCGGCGTTCGACTCGTTGCTCTTGACGCTGACGTTCCCGGCCGCGTCCTGGGCCTGGATCGAGATGTAGTACGTCGTGCCGGTCGTCAGGCCGTCCAGGTAGTAGGGCGGCGCGACCGTGCTCCGGGTTCCGCTGATCGTCCCTGCGGCGGGCCCGTAGTTGACCCGGTACTGCGTGACGCCGTCTGCCGAGGAGTTCGGGGTCCAGTTGACGATCAGAGCGCCGCAGTGCCCCGCGATCAGGGTCGGCGTCGCCGGCTTGGTCGGCGCGGTCACGTCGGCGGCGAGGTCCTGGATCCCCTTCATGCGCATGTTGCGGGGGATCACGTCGCCGCGCAGCTCGAACTTGCGGTACTTCGCCGAGGCGGGATCGCTCGTGTCGTTGTAGTTCATGTCCGGGTCGCGGGTCATCCCGATGAGCGAGATGTTGAACTTCGTGATCCCGGCGCGGGTCGCCTTGACGGTCGCGACCTCGCTGGCGCCGGGGGCCGCGATCGGAGCCGGACCGGTCCCGTCGTAGTACTGGAAGGACATGTTGCGGACGTTCTCCACGACCGGCGTGCGCACGATGAACGCGCCGCTGCAGCAGGTCCCCATGTCGTTGTTCAGCGAGATCTTGTAGAGGGTGTACGGAGGGGTCGTCGGGTTGAGCACGACGTTGTTGACGGTGACGTTCGTGACCACCCCGTTGCGGGGCTCCTCGTCCACGTCCGCCTGGAACGTGATCGTGTCGGGGCCCGTGCCGTCGGGACGCGCCAGGACGTACCCCACGACCTCGTCGTTTCCGGTGGAGACGACGTTGAAGGCGCCCCCCGAGAGAGCGGTCTCGTGATCGACGCGCAGCGCCGGGTCTTCTGCGTCGAAGTCGCCGCGGAAGATGATCGCGTGGTCGAGGGCGACCTCGAGCTGCTCGTCGGGGCGCACCGCGGATCCGTCCGGGTTGGCGTTGAACCCGAGCATCCGGATGTCGGCCGTCAGGCGGTCGTAGGCGATGCGCACCGCTTCCTGCTGCTCGGTCGCGTTCTCCCCCTTCTTGAAGGACTTCCGCGCCGCGTCGTACACGGTGAGCGAGATGATGATCGCGACCGCGAGGACGGCCGTCGCGACCAGGACCTCGACCAAGCTCATACCGCGTTCGTTCAACCGGGTGCTCATCGTCGTACCTCGCTTGAGTTGTTCTCAGTTCCTCGTCGTGACGACCGTGACGGTGCGGTTCCGGTTCCCGAGCTGCGTCCACAGGACGCTCACCGTCAGGCGGACGTTCTTCGCGGTCGTGGCTCCGCCGGCGTCCACGAAGTCCGGGACCGCGAGCACGCCCTGGGCGACCGAGTCGATCTGGACGGTCGCGCGGGCGCTGGTGCCGAGCTTCTGCACGAGCGCGGCCTGCCAGCCGGTGCAGTCAGCGGTTCCGCAGGTCTGGGTGTTGACGGTGTAGGTCTTCGCCCGCCCGTCGAAGCCGAAGTTCGACCAGAGCTGGGTGAACGCCCAGCCGTTCATCTCCTCGACGATCTCCTTCCCCGCGGCGAGCGCCTCGCTCGCCGTGCGGCCGCTCTTCACGCTGCGGCCGCCGAGGATGAAGAGACCGCTGACCGAGATCAGCACCCCGGCCAGGAGACCGAGAGCGATGATCACCTCGATCAGGCTGAAGCCGTGCGCGTCGTTCCGCTTCATCGCCATGCCCCCCTCAGACCCGCGCATGGGCGACGGAGACCATGCCCAGCGTGTTGACCGACAGCGTCCAGCGCTCGATAGCGTTGGACACCGCGGATTCCAGCGTCACGGTGCTCGACCCGCCGGTGGAGCCGTCGCTGCGGAAGGTGATCGACGCGGCGGAGCCCGACTTGATCAGCACCCGGCCCGGCATCTGGACCGTCCGGATCTCGCCGTTCGTCCCCTCGTAGGAATAGGAGTTCGTCGGATCCGCGCTGACCGTGACCACGATGTTCTTGTGATGCGAGACCGCGATCATCCGCGCCGCGCGCAGATGGACCGCCATCTCGTCGGAGGCGGACCTCGCCTCGCCGATCCGCAGCTGCTCGTTGACGAGCGGGATACCGATCGCGATCACGATTCCGACCAGGGCGAGCACGGCGAGCAGCTCGGCCAGGCTGTATCCCGCCTCGCGTCGTGCCGGCCCGTTTGGGGTGACGTTCTTGTTCACCGTTCCTCCTCGGATCGCCGACCTGGATAGAGCAGCCCTTGTGCCACTATTCCGGTCGGGATCAACGGCCTTAATTGGTGTGAATTCAAAGACTTACGAATCCGGCAGCGCTCCCGTGCGCGCCTCGTGCTCCGTTCGGCCGGACGAAGTGTCACGATTCGTTACAGTCGGGAACCGCAGCCGGAACAGCGCTCCTCCCCTCGTCCCCTCGGCCGCCTCCACGGTCCCTCCGAGGTCGACGATCGTGCGCTGGACGAGGGCGAGGCCGAGCCCGGTCCCCCGCGCCCGCGTCGTGTAGAAAGGGACGAACACCTGGGCGCGTCGATCGGGCGGGATCCCCGGGCCGTCGTCCTCCACCTCGACCTGGAGCGACGCGGCGACCCTTCGCCCCGTGATCCGGACCGCGAGCGGCCGGCCCGCCTCGGAGCCGATGTCGGCGGCGTTCTGCAGGAGGTTGACGAAGACCCGCTTGAGGAGCCCCTCGTCACCGGTGACCGTCCCGAACTCCCCCGAGACCTCGACGGTGATCCCCGCCGGGGGGGAGGAGGCGCACCCCCGGATCAGCGTCTCGAGCGGGACCGCGCTCCACTGGGGCTCCGGCGGCCGGGCGAACAGCAGGAACTCGTCGATCTGCGCCCGGACCGCATCGACCTCGCGCAGGATCTCCCGCGCCGGGCCGTGCACGCGCGGGTCGTCGCGCTTCTCGAGCATCTTCGCGTAACCGAGGATTGTTCCGAGCGCGTTCCTGAACTCGTGGGCGATCCCGGCGGAGAGCTGTCCGACCGCCGCGAGGTTCTCCCTCAATCGAACCTGTTCCTGCACCTGACGGATCTCGGTCAGATCGGTCATGAGCACGAGCGCTCCCTGAACGTCCCCGCGTGGACCGGCGACCGGGGAGATCGTGACCCCCAGATGTCCGAGCCGGCCACGCGCGCCGCGCGCCTCGAGGACCTCGCGTGAGACGCTTCGCCCCTCGTCCAGACACTTCCGGACGAGATCGGCGAGCGGCTGCGCGGTGGCGGCGAGCACGCCGAGCTCGGCGCCGCGCGCGCGGCCGGTGGCGAGCCCGAGCAGCGATTCCGCCGCCGGGTTGGCGACTGCGATTCGCCCTTTCCTCTCCACGACCATGATCCCCGTCGCCATCCCGGTGGCGGCGTTCCCCGCGAAGCGGACCAGGTCCGCGAGCCCGCCTCCCTCCCGCCCGAGAGCGCCCAGCGCGTCCTCCTGCTCCCGCAGCTTGTCCGCGACCGCGCGGAACGCGGACGCGAGGTCGTCCGGGTCGGCGCGCTCCGCAGCGCCGCGCGGGGTGATGCCCGCCTCCCCAGCGGCGGCGGCGATCTTCCGGTAGGGCCGGCTCACCCATCGTCCGAAGAACATCGCGACCACCCCGATCACGACGACGCCGGCGGCCTGCGCGGCGACGAGCAGCCGGAACGCCGATTGGAGCCAGCCGATCTCCGGGACCGCCTGCTGAACCTCGACGATCGTCGCCACGGTTCCGGAGGCGTCCAGCACCGGAACGAACGCGGCGAGGAGCGCGCCTTCTCCGCCGGAGCGCGGCGCCATCTCGGAGGCCACCGCGCGCCCCGCCCGCAGGGCCTCACGCGCGGAGGCGTCGAGGTCCCCGAAGCGCGCCGCGTAGACCGGCGCGTCGCCGCTCGCCGCGATCTCCTTCCCCGCCGGATCGAGGATCGCGATGCGAGCCAGGTCGAAGCGCAGCGCCAGGCGGCCGAGCGAGGGCGGCGTCAGCCGCTCGCGCTCGGGAGACCCGGCGGGCGCCACGAGGGCCTCGGCCGTCAGGACGAGAGCCGCCTCCCGCCCGCGCGTCTTGGCGCGCTCGCGCTCCGCGCGCTCCGCGGTGGCCCGGGCGCGGGAGAGCAGGATGACGTTCGCGAGATCGAGGACCGCCAGCAGGAGGACGATCAGGATCAGGACGAGCCGGACCTGGGTCTCGAACCGGCCGGGACGGGGGGCCGCGCCCATCTCACGGCCCGAGACGGATGTAGCCGAGGTAGCCCGAGACGGCGCTCCGGCCCCACAGCAGCGCTGCGAGGGCGGCGGGCGCCAGGAAGCAGCCGAACGGGAGCGCGTGGCGCAGCGACTTCCCCTTGATCGCGATCAGCGCGAGCCCGATCGCCGCGCCCGCGATCGACGCCCCGAACAGCGTGACGGCCACCCCCGCGGGGCCGGAGAACGCTCCGACCATCGCCATCATCTTCACGTCCCCGAACCCCATCGCCTCCACCCCGCGAAGCCGTGTGTACAGCGCGCCGATTCCCCAGAGGATCCCCGACCCCAGAGCCGCTCCGGCGCAGGCCGCGACGAGCCGCCTCCAACCCGGGTCCCCGAGGAACGGGTTGACGTAGGCGAGGGCCAGCCCGATCCCGAAGCCCGACAGCGTGACCCGGTCAGGAAGGAGCTGGTGATCGTAGTCGGTGAAGAACAGGACGATGAGCATGGCGGTGAAGATCGCCGAGACTGCGAAAGCGGGGTCCGCTCCGAATGCGCGCCAGAGCGCGAGCATCAGCACGCCCGTGAGCGCCTCCACGAGCGGATACCGCCAGGAGATCGGCGCCCTGCACGACGCGCATCGGCCGCGGAGGACCACCCACGACACCACCGGGACGTTCTGCCACGGGCGCACCGGGGCGAGGCACCTCGGGCAGCGCGATCCGGGGGTCACGACGCTCTCGCCGAGCGGGAGCCGATGGATGCAGACGTTGAGGAAGCTCCCCAGGATGAGGCCGCAGACGAGCACGAGGGCCGCGGTCATCAGCCCAGCACCCGGTCGGCGATGCTCGACACCCGTCCCCGCGCGGAGTCGTAGGCGTACGGGTGCCCGTCGGGATCCAGCGGAACGCTCGGGAGAAGCCCCGCGCGCACGAGGTCCTCGAGCCGCCGGGGCGGATGTCCGTTCCTCTCGCGATACGCCTCGATCGCCCCCTCGAGGTCCCGCAGGTCGGCGCGCACGGTCAGCCTGCGGATCTGCCGCGTGGCGATCGCCCGCGCCGCATCGTCGTTCCGGGGGTCGTCCAGAACGTCCCGCCATCGCGCGATCGCCTCGTGCAGATCGCCTCCGAGCGCCGTCATTCCCGCCTTCAGCCGGAAGAGCGCGGGGGGCGCCCCGGGGGCCCTGCCCGCTTGATCGAAGTAGGCCGCGGCGCGAGCGTACTGGCCGACCCGATCGCACTCCCAGCCCGCGAGGTACGGGAGGATCCACTCCTGCGGGTTCTTCGCGAAGCCTTCGTCGAGGAGCCGGAGCCCGGCCTCGAGATCCTTCGCCTCGGTCGTGAGGATGATCGCGCCGAGCCAGTACGGGTCGGTGTACCGCGGATCCAGCTCCGCGATCACGTCGCCGAAGACGTGCTCCACGAAGCGGTAGCGATCGGCTTGATCGTAATCGGAGTAGTACTGGATCGCCCAGAGGTACAGCCCGTCCGCGACCAACGGCGCGTGGCCGAGGCTGATCGCCTTGAGGTACTTCCCGTTCGGGAGGAAGAGCAGCTCCTTCCGTCCCCGCCGCTCGTCCTCGATGTGGACGATGCGCGCCCGCGCGACGCCGGCGCCGAGGACGGCGGCCGCGAGGAGTCCGGCGGCGGTGAGCGTCCGCATCAGACGAACTCGCGGCGCTCGAACACCAGCGACGCGATCACGATCACCGCGAGCGAGTAGAAGACCCCGTAGGCGATCGCGGCGCCGAAGTAGCCGGCCGGGAGCGCGATGTCGTGGACCGCCTCCGCCTTGACGTTGAGCCGGTCGAGGTTGGGGAGAACGGCGTGGAGCACGCGGCAGAGCACCCGGCCCGCCGCCCCGGGCATCCGCTTCTCGAGCAGGTCGAAGCTCCAGGAGAGATGCCCCACGACGTAGGTGACCGCGGTCCCGACCGCGGCGAGGATCGGGTTGGTGAACGAGGAGAACAGCACCGCGAAGGCGGCGACCAGCGCCAGCTCGACGAAGATCAGCGCGATCGCGGGGACCAGCCCCCACGGCGAGGCCCCCTTGAGCGCGACCGCCACCAGGAGCGCCGCTCCCGTGACCGCGATCGAGGCGGCCAGGACGAGGAGGAGGCCCGCGTACTTCCCGCAAACGAACTGCCAGCGGCGCACCGGCTGCGCGAGCAGCGTGAACACCGTGCGGCGCTCGATCTCCTTCGAGACGAGCGATACGCCGACGAACACCGTCGCGAGGAGCCCGAAGACCGAGATCGCCGAGAGCCCGAGGTCCTTGACGATCTTCACCTCGCTCCCGACGGTGAGGAGAGAGACGAACCGCGAGACCGCGATCAGGGCGATCGCCACGGCGAGGATCAAATAGAGGATCCGGTCGCGGATCGCCTCGCGGAAGGTGTTGAGGGCGATCGCCGCCACGGCCCTCACGACGGGCGCTCCTCGGAGCGAGCATTTCCGATCTCGCGGAGGAAGAGGTCCTCGAGCGTCTCCCGGCGCGACCAGACGGAGAGGACCTCCCCGCCGGCGGAAGGGACCGCCGCGAGCACGCGGGTCAGCTCCGCCACGTCGCGGACCTTGATCCGCACCGTCCCGTCGGGCGCGGTCGTCGTCTCCCCGGGGACGTCCGCGGGGACGCCCCCGCGCACACCGACCTCGATCCACTTCGCGTCGTGGGAGACCAGGTCGTCCAGCTTCCCGACCGCGCGGAGGCGTCCGCGGAAGACGATCGCCACGCGGTCGCAGAGCATCTCGGCGTCCTGGAGAATGTGGCTCGAGAAGAAGACCGTCTTCCCCGCGTCCCGCATCCCCAGGATGAGGTCGCGCACCTCGCGCCGTCCCACGGGATCGAGCCCCGACATCGGCTCGTCGAGGATGACGAGATCCGGGTCGTGCTGGATCGCCTGAGCAAGCCCGAGCCGCTGGATCAACCCCTTCGAGAGCTTCCGGAGGGCGGTGCGCTCGCGTCCGGCGAGGCCGACGCGGGCGATCGCCTGCTCGATCCTCGGCTTTCGCTCGGCGGCGGGGATGCCGTGGAGCCGCGCGTAGAGGTCGAGGAACTCCACGGGCGTGAGGTAGTCGTAGAAATAGGGGTTCTCGGGGAGGAAGCCGATCCGCGCTCGCGCCGCGACGCTCTCGGGCGGGAGCCCGAACAGGCGGACGCTCCCGGCGTCCGGGCGCAGGAGACCGAGCATCATCTTCAACGTGGTCGTCTTCCCGGCGCCGTTGGGGCCCAGCAGTCCGAAGATCTCGCCGCGGCCGACGCGGAGGTCGAGCCCGTCGACGGCGACGCTCCGCCCCAGGCCCAAATGGCCTCGAAACGCCTTTCGAAGCCCCTGAA
>DASRJG010000143.1:0-8439 GCA_035649595.1 Candidatus Polarisedimenticolaceae bacterium | reverse complement strand
CGCGGGAGAACCCGTAGGCCATCTGCGTCAGGTCGTTGGTGCCGAACGAGAAGAACTCGGCCTCCCGGGCGATCGCCTCGGCGACGAGGCAGGCGCGCGGGATCTCGATCATCGTGCCCACGAGGTGCGGGACCCGCCGCTTCGCCTTCGCCGCGACGTCGGCCTCCACCGCGCGGATCCTCCGGGCGAGCTCGGTGAACTCGCGGAGGGTGCCCACCAGCGGAACCATCACCTCGGGGCGCACGTCGATCTTCTTGGCCACGCACCGTGAGGCGGCCTCGAAGATCGCCCGGACCTGCATCTCGTACACCTCGGGGTACGTGATCCCCAGCCGGCAGCCGCGATGCCCGAGCATCGGGTTCGTCTCGTGGAGCTGCTCCGCGCGCTCGCGCAGCCTGCGCACCGGCACCTTCATCTCGCGCGAGAGCCGGCGGAACTGCTCGTCCGTCGTCGGCAGGAACTCGTGCAGCGGCGGATCGAGCAGGCGGATCGTGACCGGCAGCCCGCTCATCGCGCGGAAGATCCCCTCGAAGTCGCGGCGCTGCATCGGGAGCAGCTTCGCGAGCGCGCGCTTCCGCCCGGCGAGGTCGTCCGCGAGGATCATCTCGCGCACGGCCCGGATCCGGTCCTCGGCGAAGAACATGTGCTCGGTGCGGCACAGCCCGATCCCCTCGGCCCCGAAGGCTCGCGCGACCGTGGCGTCGTGCGGCGTGTCGGCGTTGGTCCGCACCGCGAGGCGGCGCTTGGCGTCCGCCCATCGCATGAGCTGGGCGTAGCGTCCGAACAGGCGCGAGCGCTCCGGCTTGAGGGTCCGCCCGACGAGGACCTGCTGGATCTCCGACGGGTGCGGATCGAGCGAGCCCGCGATCACCTCTCCGGTCGTGCCGTCGATGGACACCGGGTCCCCCTCGCGCAGCAGGCGCCCGCCGGCGCGGAGCTTGCGCCCCGCCACGTCGACCTGGAGCGCCTCCGCCCCGACGACGCAGGGCTTCCCCATGCCGCGGGCGACGACCGCTGCGTGCGAGGTCATCCCGCCGCGGCTGGTGAGGATCCCGACCGCGGCGACCATTCCCGCGAGGTCCTCGGGGCTCGTCTCCGCGCGCACGAGGAGGACCCGCTTCCCCTTCGCCGCCATCTCGACCGCGCGCGCCGCGGTGAACGCGATCACGCCGGAGGCCGCGCCGGGGCCGGCGGGGAGCCCGCGGCCGAGAACGCGCCCCTCCTTCTTCGCCCGCTCCTTCTCCTTCGCGTCGAAGATCGGCGCGAGGAGCTGGACGAGCATGTCGGCCTCGACACGCTCGAGCACCTCGTCCTCGCCGAGGATCCCCGCCTCGAACAGATCGGTCGCGATGTGCAGCGCCGCGAGGCCGGTGCGCTTCCCCGTCCGGGTCTGGAGCATGTAGAGCGTGCCGCGCTCGATCGTGAACTCGATGTCCTGCATGTCGCGGTAGTGCCCCTCGAGGATCGCGCGGATCGACAGGAGCTGCGCGTAGCACTCCGGCATCGTCGCCTCGAGCGACGTCGCGCCGTTCGCCCCCGCCTGCGCGCGCGAGATCGGCCGCGGCGTCCGGATCCCCGCCACCACGTCCTCCCCCTGCGCGTTCGGGAGGTACTCCCCGAAGAACAAGTCCTCGCCGGTCGCGGGGTTGCGCGTGAACGCCACCCCCGTCGCGCAGTCGTTCCCGAGGTTTCCGTAGACCATGCACTGCACGTTGACCGCCGTCCCCAGGTCGTCGGGGATCCCGTACTGGCGGCGGTAGAGACGCGCCCGCTCGTTGTCCCAGCTTCGGAAGACGGCGGCGATCGCCCCCCAGAGCTGGTCCTGCGGCTGCTGCGGGAACGGCTTCCCCGACGCCTTTCTCACCTCCTTCTTGAACGTCCCGACGACCGCCTCGAGATCGCGCTCGGTGAGCTGCGTGTCGTCCGACACGCGCCGCTTCTTCTTCATCGCCGCGAGGATCTCCTCGAAGCGGGCCTTGGCGACGTCGAGCACGACCCCCGCGTACATCTGGATGAAGCGCCGGTACGAGTCGAGGGCGAAGCGCCGGTCCCCGGACGTCCGCGCGAGCCCCTCGACCGCGCGATCGTTGAGCCCCAGGTTGAGGATGGTGTCCATCATCCCCGGCATCGAGAACTTCGCCCCCGAGCGCACCGAGACGAGCAGCGGATCGTCGGGGTCGCCGAACCGCTTCCCCTGGAGCGCCTCCAGGCGCGCCAGCGCGTCGGCGACCTGGCCATCGAGCGACTCCGGCATCGTCCGCCCGCGCTCGAAGTAGGCGTTGCAGGCGCGCGTCGAGATCGTGAACCCGGGCGGCACCGGAATCCCGATCGAGGTCATCTCGGCGAGGTTCGCCCCCTTCCCCCCGAGGAGGTCCTTCATCTTGGAGGAGCCTTCCGTCTGCCCTTTCGCGAAGAAGTAGACGAGCTTGTCCACGGATCGGGTCTCCTAGCGCTTGGCGTCGGCCTGGCCGGCCAGCTCGCGGATGTCGAAATCGCGCGTGATCACCCCGCGCACCTTGGCGAGGAGGTCGCACCGCCAGAGGGTCGCCGCGGGACTCTTCGGGTCGAGGACGAGCACGTCGTCGAAGAACTTCGCCACCGGCCCGACGAGCTCTCCGAGCTGATCGACGACCGCCGGGAAGTCGCCGGCCTCCGAGGCGGCGAGGATGCGAGGGCGCGCGGCCTCGTACGAGCGCTCGAGCGCGAGGGCGCTCTCGTGGGTCTCGCGGTGGCGCAGATCGCCGCCGGGGAGATCCGGTTTCTTGACGAGGATGTTGTCCACGCGCTTCGTCAGCTCGACGAGCTTGGCGAAATCGCTGCGGCCTCTGAGCGTGCGGACGATCTCGAGGCGGTCGAGGATCTCGGGGAGCGGCCATCGATCGAAGTCGGTCGGACTGACGGCCGGCCGCCGGACGGCCTCGATCTCGTTCGCGCGGAAGCCCCGATCGAGGAGCCAGTTGGTCAATCGCTCCTGGATGAATCTCCGGAAACCGGCGTCCTCTTCCGACCACGCGAAGAGGTCCGCCATCGTGATCGGCCACCGCCGCTCCGCGAGGATCCGGAAGATCCCCCCCACGGCCCGCCGCAGACCGAACGGATCGCGGGACCCCGAGAGGGTCTCCCCCGCGCGGAGGAGGCCGACGATCGTGTCGAGCCGGTCCGCGACCGCGAGCACGCACCCCGCCTCGGTTCCAGGGATCGAATCCTCGACGCCGGCCGGGCGGTAGTGGTCGGCGACCGCCGCGGCGACCGCCTCGGGCGCCCCCTCGGCCCGAAGGAGCAGGCCGCCGACGATCCCCTGCAGCTCCGGGAACTCCCCGACAAGGCCGGTGACGAGGTCAGCCTTGGCGAGTCGCGCCGCGGCGACGACGTCCGCGCCGACGACCTCCGCGCCCAGCCTCCCGGCGATCGCGGCCGCGAGCGCGATCACGCGGTCGGTCTTGTCCCGGTAGCTCCCCGCCTTCTTGTGGAACGTGACCCGCGAAAGCTCGTCCACGCGCGCCGCGAGCGGCCGCTTCCGGTCCTCGCTCCAGAAGAAGCGGGCGTCCTCGAGGCGGCCGACGACCACCCACTCGTTCCCGCGGCGGACGTGTCCCGCGGGGTCGCGGTCGGTGTTCGCCACGGACAGGAAGGCCGGGAGCAGCTTCGCCCCCGCGCGGACCGAGAACGACTTCTGGTGGTGCCTGAGCGTGGTGACGAGGATCGCCTCCGGAAGCTCGAGGAACGACGGGTCGAACCGGCCGGCGACGACGCCCGGCCACTCGACCAGCTCCTCGATCTCGTGGAGCAACGCCTCGTCGGGGACGGGCTCGCCGCCGATCGCTTCCGCGGCGCGATGGAGCTCCTCCATCAGCTTCGCCCGCCGCATCGCCCGGTCCACGAGCACGTGCGCGCCGCGCAGCGCGTCCACGTACGCGTCCGCGTGCGGCAGCGCGACCGGACCCGGTGCGAGGAACCGGTGCCCTCGCGACGTGCGGCCGGAGGCGACGCCGAGCACCTCCAGGCGAAGCGCCTCTGCGCCGTGGAGCGCGACGATCCAGTGCACCGGACGGACCCACCGGTGAGCGCCGTCCCCCCAGCGCATCGTCTTCGGGAAGCCCATCCCGGCGACCGCGTTGGGCAGCGACGCCGCGAGAACCTTCTCGAGCGGCTGTCCCGGGGAGGTCCTGCGAAAGCCGGCGTAGATCCCCTTCTCCGTCTCGATCCGCTGGAGCGCCGCGGGGTCGATCCCCTGCTTCTTCGCGAACCCCGCGCCCGCGGGCGTGGGCTTCCCCGCCGCGTCGAAGGCGGCGGAGACCGGGGGGCCGAGGACGACCTCGTCGCCTCCCGCCGTGGACGGGGCCGCCGCCTCCACGCGAACGGCGAGGCGCCGTGTGCCTCCCCAGGCGAGCGATCCCCCGTGCGCGATCCCGGCCTGATCGAGGATCCCGACGACGCGGCCGCGGAGATCCTCCGCCGCCGCGGCGATCATCCGCGCCGGGATCTCCTCGCAGCCGATCTCGAGGAGGAGCGGCTCGCTCATGCGGAGAGCAGCGGGAACCCCGCCTCCTCCCGCTGGGCCACATACGCGTCGGCGACCTGGCAGGCGAGCTTGCGGATCCGCTGGATGAACCCCGCGCGCTCGGTGACCGACAGCGCGCCGCGCGCGTCGAGCACGTTGAAGAGGTGCGAGCACTTCAGCACCGCCTCGTGGGCCGGGATCACGAGCGGGATCGCCGCGAGGCGCGCGGCCTCCTGCTCCCACCGCTCGAACTGCGTCCGGAACATCTCGACGTCGGCCTCGCGGAACGAGTAGATCGAGTGCTCGACCTCCTCGCGGCGGCGGACGTCGCCGTAGGTGACCCCCTCGTCGTTCCACGGGATGTCGAAGATGTTCTTGATGTCGTTCAGGAACATGCAGATCCGCTCGATGCCGTACGTCAGCTCGACCGGGATCGGCGCGAGCTCCCGTCCTCCCGCTTGCTGGAAGTAGGTGAACTGCGAGATCTCCATCCCGTCCATGACGACCTGCCAGCCGACCCCGGCGGCGCCGAGCGTCGGGGACTCCCAGTTGTCCTCTTCGAAGCGGATGTCGTGCTCGAGCGGGTCGATCCCGAAGGCGCGGAGCGAGCGGAGGTAGATCTCCTGGACGTCGATCGGAGACGGCTTGAGCACGACCTGGAACTGGTAGTGCTTGTAGACGCGCATCGGGTTCTCGCCGTACCGCCCGTCCCCGGGGCGCCGGGACGGCTGACAGTACGCCGCCTTCCACGGCTCCGGCCCGAGCACCCGCAGGAACGTGTCGGGGTGCATGGTCCCCGCGCCGACCTCGATGTCGTAGGGCTGCTGGAGGACGCAGCCGCGCTCCGCCCAGAACTCCTGGATCGAGAGGAGGAGCCGCTGGAAATTCACCCGCTCACCTCCCCGCGGCCGTCGCAGCACGGAGGTGGCGGTAGGTCTTGAAGATGCGCTCGACGAAGTTCTGGAGCGTGCCGCGGAGGAGCGCCTCCAGCGCGCCGCCGGGACGGACGGCGTCGAGATCGATGTCGAGCGCCCCGGGCGGGCGCTTCGCGAAGGCGGCGAGGGCCTCGCGATCCCGCGCCGCGAGCGGCACCGCGCCGGGGGGCTTCGGGCACCGGCCGCAAAAAAGCCCTCCGGCTCCAGCCGCGGCGGTCTCCCCGGACCCGATCGGCGCCCCGCACCCGGCGCAGTGCGCCGCGTCGGGGAGCACGCCGTGGAGCTGGAGGAGCCAGTACTCCGCGTAACGGACGGCGAGCCAAGGGTGGACGCCGCGCTCGAGCGCCTCCAGGACCGCGCCGATCAGGCGGAACGTGTGCGGGTCGGGCTGCTCCTCGCGCACGAGCGAGGCCGTGATCTCGCACAGCACCGCGCAGGCCGCCTGCAGCGCCGGGTCGGACTGCATCGCCGCGAAGGAGCGCACCAATTCGAGCGATTCGATCCGGTGGAGCTCCCGCCCTTCCCGCTCCACCCACGTCGCGCGCACGCGCGTCATCGGGTCGAGCGTGCCGCCGAAGCGCTTCCGGCTCTTCCTGGCGAAAGCCGCGACGCCGCGCACTCTTCCGAGGTTTTCCGCAAGGAGGGTCACGATGAGATCGGCCTCGCCGAGCTGGTTCGTGCCCAGCACGTACGCTTCGTCACGACGCTGCCTCACGAACGGCGGATCATAGCAGACCGAATCGCGTCGTTTGTTCACGCCTCGCGCGAACTTTCACGCCTGCCGCGCGGGCAGTTCTTACCGCTTCCCGGCGGCCGCGGCGCGAGACGCCGAACGACCGCGTTTTCCCCGCTGTGCACGTGCCGCAAGCCTGGCCTCGCGATTGCTGAATGCCGTCACTCGATTTTCTTTCCCAGGAGAACGATGATCCGCCGACTGCTCTACACCGCCCTGGCTCTCTGCGCGTGCAACCGGGCCTTCGCCGGCGGATGTAATGCCGAGCCCCTCTTCGACGTGACCGGTCCCGTCTGCGGGAGCACGCGCCAGGGGATCGCCTGCGGCTGCTCCGAGTGCATGATGTGGGATCCGCAGCCCACCGCCGAGTGGTACGAGATCCGGCGGTGCGACGCGTCGGGCGCCAACTGCACCGTGGTCGGCGACACCCGGTTCCGCAACAAGGCGGCCTACACCGACGTCCGCGGCGTGTTCCATCCCACGGTGAAGGCGACGATGTGGTGCGTCGCGTTCGACAACTCGGTCCCGGCCCGCGACGCGTCGTACGACTACACGGTCAAGGCCTGCATCGGATCCGGGCCCACGACGCTCTGCTCGCTCCAGCCGTCGGCGCCGGTCCGCTACGTCGGCGCCCCGTACATGTGCATCTCCGGCGGGGTGGAGGTCCCGTGCCAGGCGGCGGGACAGGGCGGAACTTCGTCGGACCTGGACGGCGACGGCCTCGCGGATTCCACCGATTCCGACGACGACAACGATGGCGTGTCCGACACGGCGGACAACTGCCCGCGCCTCGCCAACGTGGGGCAGAAGGACCGCGACGGCGACCGGATCGGCGATGCGTGCGACGCGTCCCCGATGATCTCCGACGGCGCGACGGGAGGCGCGGACTCCGACCTCGACGGGGTCGCCGACGTCGCCGACCTGTGCCCCAACGTTCCGGACTCCGCCCAGCTCGACACCGACGGCGACCGCCGCGGCGACGCCTGCGACAACTGCCCGCTCGACTGGAACGCCCTCCAGACCGACACGGACGGCAACGGCGACGGCGACCGGTGCGACACGCGTGACGGGGAGATCTTCAACGTCTGGTCCTCGAAGACGCGGATCGTCTGGGCGCCCGAGCTGACGTTCACGCGATGGAACGTCTACCGGGGAGACCTCGCGGTCATGGTGGACACCGGGACCTACACCCAGGCCCCGGGCTCCAATCCGCTGGCCGGCCGGTTCTGCGGGCTCACCTCCCCGGCCTTCGACGATCCGATCGTCCCCGCGGCCGGTCGTTGCGCGTTCTACTTGCCGACCGGTCGGGACGCGGTCTCCGAGATGGATCTGGGCGAGGACAGCTCGGGCGCGCCGCGTCCGAACGTCAACCCCTGCCAGTGACCGCCGGGGACGCCTAGCCGATCCCGAGCTGGGCGAGCACGCGAGGATCGTTCCGCCAGTCCGGGCGCACCTCGACGCGCGTCGTCAGGAACACCTTCCGCGAGAGGAGCCGCTCGATGTCGGCGCGCGCTTCCGTGCCGACGTCCTTCAGGAGCCCGCCCCCCTTGCCGATGACGATCCCCTTCTGGGAGTCCCGCTCCACGAAGACGAGGGCCTCGATCTCCACCACGCCGTCGGCGCGCTCGAGCCACCGGTCCACGACGACCGCGGCCGCGTGCGGGATCTCCTGCCGGGTGCGGTGGAGGATCTTCTCGCGGACCCACTCCGCCGCGAGCGCGCGCACGGGCTGATCGGTCAGCACGTCGTCGGCGAACGGCGGCTCCCCTTCCGGGAGATGGTGGAGGATCCGCTCCACCAGCCGGTCGCACCCGTCCCCCGACGCCGCGGAGACCGGGATCGCCTCGACGAGCGCGAGGTCCTCCACGGCCGTCTTCATCAGCGGGAGGAGCCCGGATTTCGGAACGACGCGGTCGATCTTGTTGAGGACGCACAGGCGCGCGACCTGCCCCGCGACGACCGCTTTCGCGACCGCCACGTCCCCCCGTCCGAACCCCCGCTCCGCGTCCACGACGACGAGGGCCAGGTCCACCGCGCCGATCGTTCCCCGCGCGGCCCCGACCATCGCGCGGTTCATCCGCTCGCGCGCGTCGTGGAACCCCGGGGTATCGACGAAGGCGATCTGTCCGCGCCCCGGGAGGGTGAGGACCCCGAGGATCCGGTGCCGGGTGGTCTGCGGGACGTCCGCGACCGCGGCGAGCTTCTCCCCCACGAGACGGTTGAGGAGGGTCGATTTCCCGACGTTCGTCCACCCCAGGAGCGCGACGTGC
>DASRJG010000142.1:0-8422 GCA_035649595.1 Candidatus Polarisedimenticolaceae bacterium | reverse complement strand
TAGGACGGGTGGCCCGGCTCGGGGTCCCGCAGCTCGATGACCCCCTTCTCCCGCATCCGAGCGAGCGTCCGCAGGACGTCCACCTCGCGAAGCGGGGTGATCTGGATGATCGACTTGACGTCCCACGTGCCGTCGATGCGGCTGAGAAGGAAGAACTCGGCCGGCGAGAGGTGCTCGGAGGTCAGCGACGCCGCCGGCTTGGCGAGCACGACGACCTTCGCCGGCGGGAGATAGTGGCGGTACGCCTTCTCCACGAACGACGCCTCGGCCTCCGCGAGGATGCGCCGGAGGGCCTCGTCCCCCGGATGCGACTTGTAGGCCCGATCGAGGATCTCGAGGGCGGCGTCGAACTCTCCCCGATTGAGCAGACGCCGCGCGACCTCCAGGTCGTCCACGGCGACGCTCGCGGGAGGGGGGGCGACCGCGGCTTTCGCGGCGGTCTGGACGGCGGGCCGGCGCGCGACGGCGGGCGCCGCGGCGACGACCGGTTGGCGGATCGGCTCGAGCTCCTCCATCGACTCCGCCGCCGGGCGCTCGGGCGGCGCCGGACGCTCGACCGCCCGGACGCCGGCGATCTCGGCCACTCCGGCGCGAAACAGCTCGTAGAGGAATTTCGTCACCAGGAACTCGGAGCCGTGCGCGTGCAGGAGGATCTCGGCGACCGTGCGCTCTCCGTTGATCGACTCGACGATCCGCTTCGCCATGCGGTTGCGCAGTACCTCCGCGGGCGGCACGCGCGCGGTGCGACGGAGCACGATCCCGGGGTCGTTGAACACCGTGCGGATCCGCTGCATCTCGTCCCACCGCTGGGCGCCGCGCAGGAGGATGTCGTCCACCCGCATGTTCACGGCGTAGATGTTCGCCTCGGCCACCGTCCCGTCGGCGTACCGGAACTCCGCGTCCCCCCATTCGAACAGGCCGAAGATCGTCTCCTGGGCCTTGTCCTCGAGCATCCGGCGCAGCTCGTCCTCCGTGAGGGCGTCCATGGAGACCAGGATCCGGCCCAAATGGCTCCGCTTCGTTTCCTGGAGCGCGAGCGCGCTGCGGAGGGTCTCCTCGGAGATCTTTCCCCTCGAGACGAGGAAGTGGCCGAGCATGTCCGAGGGCTCCTGGGACGAGCAGGCGATGACGCGCCCCTCGCGGACGAGGATCCGCTTCACGACCTTGTTCCTCTCGATGGATAGGGTCCCGGTCTTCCGGGCATTGCCCAGCCATTGGAGGATCTCGGTCAGGGACATGGTGCCGAGGCTCCCCTGGACCGGCATGACGCTCCTCGGCTCGAAAATCTAGGTCCCGGCCGCCGGGGGGCAAGGCGGCCGGCATCGTTGCCGCGGGGACGTCCGGTCCTTAGATTCTGGGCACCATGGACATGTACCGAATCCCCCGACGAGAAGTCCCGGCACGGATCCTCCTGGACGACGGGCGGACGCTCGACGGGACGCTGTTCACCTCCGATACGGGCCCCGGCGGGCGCCCCGAGCACGTCCTGCGTCACCTCAACGAGGGGGCCGAGGACTTCGTTCCGCTCCACTGCGGCGACGATGCCTTCCTCCTGAACAAGGCCGGGATCATCTGGGTGCAGCTGACCGGCGAGCCCGCGTCCGAGATCCGTGGCGACGCCCAGACCGGCCGCCCGGTCGCGGTGCGCTTCACGCTCGCCGGCGGGATCAGCGTGGTCGGGACCCTGTCGATCGTGATGCCGCCGGAGCGGAGCCGCGTGCTCGACTGCCTCAACGCGGGCGGCCGGTTCGTTCCGCTGTTCGGCGACGGCACCGCGACGCTCGTCCAGCGGGGATTCATCGTCTCCGTCCGCAGCGGCGAGGGCGCCAGCCGTAACTAGGCGCCCGCGGCCTCACTCGAACGCGGCGATCCCCGTGAGCTCCTGACCGACGATGAGGGTGTGGATGTCGTCGGTCCCTTCGTAGGTGTAGACCGACTCGATGTTGCACAGGTGGCGGCCGGTCTGGTATTCGTCCGCGACCCCGTTCGCCCCGAGGATCTCCCGCGCCAGGTGCGTGCACTCCCGGGCGACCCGGCAGCCGTTCATCTTCGCCATCGAGACCTGCTGGGGCGTGATCGTCCCGGCCTCCTTCAGCCGGCCGAGGTGGAGGTTGAGCAGCTGGCTCTTCGTGATCTCCGTCGCCATCCAGGCGAGCTTCCGCTGCGTGAGCTGGAAGCCGGCGATCGGCTTTCCGAACATGATCCGCTGCTGGCCGTACCGGAGCGCCTCGTCGAACACACACTGCGCGAGCCCGATGACCCCCCAAGCGATCCCGAAGCGGGCCTGGGTCAGGCACATCAGCGGGGACTTGAGGCCGTCCGAGCCGGGGAGGATCGCCTCCGCCGGCAGCTCGACGTCCTGGAAGATCAGCTCCGACGTGACGGAGGCGCGGAGCGAGAACTTCCCCGTGTGATCCTTCGTCGTGAACCCGGGGGCGCCGCGCTCCACGAGGAAGCCGCGGATGCCGTCGTCGGTCCTCGCCCAGACGACGGCGACGTCGGCGACCGACCCGCTGGTGATCCACGCCTTCGCGCCGTTGAGGATCCACCGGTCCTTCTTCTTCACGGCCCGGGTCTTCATGCGCCCCGGATCGGAGCCGTGGTCGGGCTCGGTCAACCCGAAGCAGCCGATCGCCTCGCCCTTGGCGAGGCGGGGGAGCCAGGCCGACTTCTGCGCCTCGGTCCCGAAGGCGTGGATCGGGTACATGACCAGCCCGCCCTGCACGGAGACGAACGAGCGGAGCCCGGAATCGCCCCGCTCCAGCTCCTGCATGATCAGGCCGTACGCGACCGCCCCGAGCCCCGCGCAGCCGTACCCGTGGAGGTTCGCCCCGAGGAGCCCCATCTCGCCGATCGCCGGGATCAGATGGTTCGGGAACGTTCCCTCCCGGAAGTGGTGCTCGATGACCGGAAGCACCTCCGCCGTGACCCACTCCCGCACGGAGTCGCGGATCATCCGCTCCTCCTCGCCGAGGAGCGGCTCGATGTTCGCGTAGTCGAGACCGCGGAACGATGCGCCAAGACCCATGACGTCCTCGGGCCCTACCGGTGCTTCCACCCCGGCGGGCGTTTCTCGACGAACGCGCGCAATCCCTCGTGGGCGTCGCTCGTCGCCATCAGCTCGGTCAGATAGAGATCGTGCAGCCGGAGGTGCGCCTCCTGCGGGGGCAGGTCCCGCGCCGCGTGGAGCGCGCGCTTGGCGTGGAGGAGCGCGGCGCCCGAGAGGGCGAGCAGCCGGCCGACCCAGGCCTCGGCCGCCGCGTCGAACCCTTCGGCCGGCAGGACGACGCTCGCCAGGCCGAGCCGCTTGGCTTCGGCGGCGTCGATGCTCTCGCCGGTCAGGAGGAGCGTGGAGGCGGCTCCGAGACCGATCCGGCGCGGCAGCAGCACCGTCGCGGGAGGAGCGAAGACGCCGAGCTTGATCTCGGGCTGGCCGAACGTCGCGCGCTCCGAGGCCACCACGAGATCGCATCCCAGCACGACCTCGAGCCCGCCCCCGAGCGCCGCGCCCTGGACGACCGCGACCACCGGCTTCGGGATCCGCTCGAACGCCGCGAACAGCTCCGTGAGCGCTTCCATCATGGGAGGGAGCAGGTCGCCCATGTGCTCGCCCACGTCCACCCCGGCGGAGAAGACCTTTCCCGCGGCGTCGATCCGGACGACGCGCACCGACGGATCGCCGCCCGCGCGATCGAGCTCGGAGGCGAGGCGCCGCATCATCGCGGTCGTCAGGACGTTCAACGGCGGACGATCGAGCGTGATCGTCGCCAGGCCGTCCGACGCGACCGCGCGGATCACGCGCGCTCCAGCAGCATCGCGCCGCCCATCCCCCCGGAGACGCAGAGCGTGGCGAGGCCGGTCCGCGCCGCGCGCCGGGCGAGCTCGTGCAGGAGCGTCACGACGATTCGCGCGCCGGAGCAGCCGATGGGATGCCCGAGCGCGATCGCGCCGCCGTTGACGTTGAGCCGCGCGCGGTCGAAGCGCAGCTCCCGGTCCACGGCGAGGACCTGGGCCGCGAACGCCTCGTTCAGCTCGATCAGATCGATCGCCTCCATCGCGACGCCGGTCGCGCGCAGGAGGTTCCGCACGGCGGGGACGGGACCGATCCCCATGATCGCCGGATCGACGCCGTCCACCCGCCAGCCCGTGATGCGCGCCCACGGCCGCACGCCCCGCCTTCGCGCCGCATCGGCCGAGAGGACGATCATCGCCGCGGCGCCGTCGGTGATCCCGCTCGAGTTCCCCGCGGTGACGGTCCCGGACGCATCGAACACGGCGGGGAGCTTCGCGAGCGATTCGGGGGTGACCCCGTCGCGCGGATGCTCGTCCCGATCGACCTCGCCGATCGGGACGATCTCCTCACGCAGCCGTCCGGAGCGGCGCGCCTCCTCGCAGCGCCGCTGGGTCTCGGCGGCGTAGGCGTCCTGCTCGGCGCGTCCGATGTCGTAGCGGCGCGCGAGCGTCTCCGCGGTCTCCCCCATCAGCTTTCCCGAGAGGGGATCGAGGAAGCCGTCGCGCGCCATGAGGTCGACGGCCTCCTTGTGCCCCATCCGGAAGCCCCATCGCGCATCGAGCATGTACGGAACCCGGCTCATCGATTCCATGCCGCCCGCGAGAACGATCTCGGCTTCGCCGGCGAGGATCGCGCGCGCGGCGGCGAGGATCGCCTGGAGCCCCGAGAGGCAGGCCTGGTTGATCGCATAGGCCGGCCGCTCGACCGGGATCCCCGCACGCACCGCGACCTGGCGCGCGCCGTTCGGACCGCAGCCCGCCTGCCGCGCGTGGCCGAAGATCGTCTGATCGACGGCGTCCGGGGGCACGTCCGCGCGCTCCATCGCCGCGCGCGCGGCGATCACGCCGAGATCGACCGCAGGCAGGGACGCGAGACCTCCGCCATAGCGGCCGATGGGCGTGCGCACCGGCCCGGAAATCACGATATCCTGGCTCACGAGAACTCCGATCGGTCGTTATAGCACGCGGATCGCGCGGTTCCGTCCGGAGACCCCCTGTGCGCCGCCTCCACCCCGGGATCGTGCTGGCCGCCCTGCTCGTCCTCGCCGCCGCGGGCCGCGCGCAGGAGCCGGCGCCGCGCGGCCCGTCGCTCGGCATCGCGCTGTCGGGGCCGAATCTTCCGGAAGGGCTCGCCGCCAAGGACCCCGCGCATCCGATCGACGTCCGGATCGTCGCGGATTGGGGAACGGTCGAGACCGCGCCGGGGGTGTTCGACTGGTCGTCGATCGAGCCGATCGTCGGCGCCGTCGCGGCGCGCGGCGGACGGATCGTCCTCGCGCTGCGCGGGGACTCGCCCGCGCACCCGAGGGAGACGTCTCCCGAATCGCTCCCCGAGGCCGCTTGGCTCGACGGCTGGACCGCGCTCCTGCGGAGCGCTGTCGCGACGCTCGGCTCGCGCCTTTCGGCAGTGGAGGTCGGGGAGAGGCCGGACCGGAGCTTCGACCCCTCGGTCTACGCGTTCATCCTCAAGTCCTCCGCGCTCGCGATCCACGCGGAGGCGAAGGAGCGGGGGTTTGCGATCCGGATCGCGCAGGGCGCCGTCTCGTCCGACGCGCTCGACTGGCAGAAACAGCTCTGGTCGCACGACGCCGCGGCCTACGTGGACGTCCTGCCCGTCGCCTTCGCTCCCGGCGCCGACGTCGCCGCAGGGGTGTCGTCGTTCGCGGCCGAGGCCCCCCTGCATCCGCCGGCGGCGGAGCTCCTCGCCATCGTCGGCTCCGCCGACGCGGCGGACGGCTGGGCGTCGCTCCGAGATGCGATCCGCGCGCTCGACGCGTCCGCCGCGACGGCGCTGGCGGTCTTCCCCCCGGATCCGGCCGAGGCCGAGGAGGCCGCGCGCGCTCTCTCCGACCTCCAGGCGCGCCTCGCCCCCGGGTACGCCCCCGCGCCGCGAGGCGGGCTCGCGCTCCGTCTCCCCGAAGGCGGCCCGGCGGAGGGGGGCGGGGTCCTCGGACGCTTCCTGCGCGGCGAGGACTTCGCGACGCTCGTGATCTACGACGCGCCGCAGGGGGGAGCCGATCAGCAGGTGCGCCTGCTCCTCGACACCGCGAACGTCAAGAACCCGGCGGTGATCGATCCGGTCGCGGGGACGTCGTTCGCGACCGGTCCCGCCTCGGTCCCCGGAGAGCGCGCGCGTGCGCTCCGGCTGCTGACCTCCGCGCACCCGCTCGCCGTCGCCTGGGAGCGCGCGGCGATCAACGAGCCGGGGCTCGAGCCGTCGGCCGAGGACGTCCGCGTCGCCACCACCCGCGGGCTCACCGCGCAGGAGATCATCGCGCGGAACCAGCAGGTCCAGAAGGTCCAGGACGACGGTCTCGCGCGCTGGACGGCGAAGGGCCGCGTCGACTTCCACTTCAAGCTCGCGCAGGGAGGGGGCTCGTTCGACATCTCGATCGAGAGCAACTACTTCTGGCGGCGCGGCGTTCCCCTCGAGTGGCAGCAGACGCGCTACTACGTCAACGGGAACATCGTGACGTGGAAGCGGATCCCCGAGATCCCGTTCATCCAGCCGGAGAAGGTCGTCACGCTGCCGCTGGATCTCACCTTCGACAAGACGTACGACTACCGTCTCGTCGGCGAGGACACGATCGAGGGACGGCGAGCGTACGTGCTCGCCTTCGAGCCCGCCGCCGCGCTCGCGGGGAAGAGCCTGTACCGCGGACGCGTCTGGATCGACGCGGAGAGCTTCGTGCGCCTGCGCACCTCCGTCATCCAGACGAACCTGGAGCCGCCGGTGCTCCAGAACGAGGAGACCGACACCTACGTCCCGATCCCCGCGGGGGAGGCCACCTACCGCCTGATCGGCCGGATCACGGGGCAGCAGCTGTGGACCGGCGGCGGGCGCAACTTCGTCGTCACCCGCGAGCTGACCTTCACCGAGTTCTCGATCAACCCGCCCGCCGAGGAGTTCGACCGCGCGCTCCGGGACGCGTACGCGTCGAACGACCAGATGCTCCGGGACACCGACGCAGGCTTCCGGTATCTCGAGCGGCAGCCGGACGGGGGACGCGTCGTCCGCGAGACGATGAAGACGAGCGCGCTCTTCGCGCTCGCCGGCGCGGTCCACGACGACGCGATCGACGGCACGGTGCCGATCGCGGGCGTCAACTGGTTCGACTACGACTTCCTCAAGAAGAACATCCAGGTGGACGTCTTCTTCGCGGGCGTCTACGCCTTCGCGAACCTGACCGACCCGTCGATCCGGGGGACCAAGGTCGATCTCGGCGCGGAGGCGTCCCTCGTCGCGCTGAAGCTCGACGAGAAGCTGTTCGTCGAAGGCGAGGAGGACCTGACCCAGCGCATCCGGCGACGGAGCCAGTATCTCAGCGGGCGCTTCGGCCGGCCGCTCGGGCAGTTCTTCAAGGTCGCGCTGATCGGCGACATCGCCTGGAACGCCTACGACGACAGCTCCGAGGCTCGCGACGCGCTGGCGGCGGCCAACGCCGCGAACGGGACGAGCATCGCGTTCGTCCTGCCGGCGAACCATCAGGTCTACGCCGCGACGCTCCAGGCCGAGTTCAACCGCAAGGGGTACTCGATCACGGCCGCGGGCACCGCGTCGAGGCGCTCCGAGTGGGAGCGGTGGGGGCTCATCGACGGCGCGTCGGGCTCGTTCCTCGACACGACCTTCGACTCGTCGCAGAAGTCGTTCCAGACCTGGAAGCTGACCGCGTTCAAGGAGTGGTACCTGCCGAAGTTCCAGAAGGTGAAGCTCGAGGCGGACTACCTCGACGGCCGGAACCTCGACCGGTTCAGCCAGTACCAGTTCGGACGGTTCGGCGACGAGAGTCTCGTCGGCTTCACCGGCACCGGCGTGCGCTTCGACACCGGGTATCTCGGCCGCGTCGGCTGGGCATTCAACATGTTCAACGTGGTGAGGCTCGACCTGTCGGTGGAGTCCGCGCGCGTGCGCGACACGCTCGTCGACGACCGCTGGCGCAGCCACACCGGCGCCGGCCTCGCTCTCAACACGGTCGGGCCGTGGAAGACGCTGTGGCAGCTCAGCTACGGACGCGCCCTCGCCTCGGACGTCGACGGGCTCGAGGGGAAACAGGAATTCCTGCTCGCCATCCTCAAGCTGTTCTGACGCCGGAGCGCTGCTGCCGCGATGGTATTCTGCGGCGGCGATGAAGCAGCTCTTCCAGGACCCGAAGACCGGGGACGTGCGGGTGGTGGAGCTGGCGCCGCCGGCGCTCCGGGCCGGGACCCTTCTCGTGCGGAACGCCTTCTCGGTGGTGTCGCCGGGGACCGAGCGCGCGACCGTCGCCACGGCGCGGAGCTCCTACCTCGCCACCGCGCGCGCGCGCCCGGATCTGGTCCGGAGGGTGATGGACACCGTCCGGCGCGAAGGGGTGTTGGCCGCCTACCGCAAAGTCCAGGCGAAGCTCTCCGAGCCCCGCGCGCTCGGCTA
>DASRJG010000141.1:0-14190 GCA_035649595.1 Candidatus Polarisedimenticolaceae bacterium | reverse complement strand
CTCGACCTTGCGGCGATCCGCGCCCTTCACGCCGAGCCGCAGCACGACCTCGGGCGGATCGCCCGCCTCGCCTCCGGGGATCCCCTGGTGACACACGCCTGCGCCCAGGAACTCCTCGAGGCGCTCCTCCGGACCGAAATGGAAACCGTCGTAGGCCAGGCGCTCCCACACGATGCGCGCGCACAGCCGCGCCTTCTCCAGGGCATCCGGGCCGGAGATCGTCAGCTCGCCCGTGGCCTTCCAGCCGGCGAGATAGCTGATCGAGACCTTGTAGGTGGCGGTCGGCGGCCTGCCGCGCACGGGCTCGACGCGCACGCGGTCCGGGCCCTGCTGGACGAGGCGCACGCTGCTGAAGTCGGCGACGCAATCGGGCGTCAGGTAGCGCCGCGGATCGCCCATCTCGTACACGAGCTGGTGGCGCACGGTGTCCACGGTGCACAGCCCGCCCGTGCCCTCGTGCTTGGTGACGACGAACGAGCCGTCCTCGGCGGCCTCGACCAGCGGATAGCCCACCATGGCCAGGTTGGGGATCGAGCGCCAGTCCGTGTAGTTCCCGCCGGTGCACTGCGCGCCGCACTCGAGGATGTGCCCCGCGATCGTCCCGGCGGCGAGGAGGTCCCAGGCGTCGGCGGCCCAGCCGTACTCGGCGAGCAGCGGCGCGAGCACGAGCCCCGGGTCGGTCGAGCGGCCGATCACCACGATCTGCGCCCCCTGCCGGAGCGCGTCGGCGCCGGGGAAGGACGAGATGTAGACGTTCGCCGACAGCACGCGGTCCCGCACCTCGGCGAACGGGCGACCGTCGTCGAGGTTGGCGAACGAGACGCCGGAGGCGATCAGCTCGTCGAGGCGCGGGAGCACGTCGTCGCCGGTGACCGTGCCGATGCGAAGCCCGTGCGCCCCCTGCTCGCGCGCGACCTCGACCAGCGCCCTGCGGCAGCCGTCGGCGTTCACGCCGCCGGCGTTCGCGACGACGCGGATCCCCCGCTCGCGCAGCGCCGGAAGGGTCTTGCGGATCAGCTCGACGAAGTCCGGCGCGTACCCGGCGCGGGGGTCGCGCTGCCGCGCCTTCTGCATGATCGACATCGTCACTTCCGCGAGGTAGTCGAGGGTCAGATAGTCGAGCGGCCCTTCCTCGATGAGACGGTGAGGCGCATCGATCGAGTCCCCCCAGAAGCCCTGGCCGTTGGCGATGCGCAGCGCTCGACGGGACCCGGACACGTCATTCCCCCGGCTTTTCAGTAGGAAAAGGGATTATATACGCCGCTTCCGGCGCGGGTTCAGTTGCGGGCGGCGGTCTGGGCCTTCGAGAGGAGGCGGTGCGCCACGCGGACCAGCTCGTCGATCTCGAACGGCTTGTGGACGACCGCCGTCACCCCCCGGCGCTTGGCGTCCGCCTCGTCGAGGCTCGTCCCCCAACCGGTGACGAGGGCGACCGGCAATCCGGGCTTCGCCTCGTTGAGCTTCTCGGCGACCTCCCAGCCCGACATATCCGGCATACCGAGGTCGGTGAAGACGAGGTCGTAGGCGGTCACCTCGACCATCTGCAACGCATCGATCCCGGAGAGCGCGGTGTCCACCTCGTGTCCGGCGCTCGCGAGGACGTCGCGCACGACCGCGGCGACCTCCGGCTCGTCGTCCACGACGAGGATCCGCCCCGGGCGGAGCAGGTCGGGGAGGGCGGCGCCGTCGTTGCCGGCTACCGGCACGTGGCGCTCGGCCGACGCCGGGAAGTCGAGGACGAACGTCGTCCCCTGCCCGAGCGCGGTCGCGACGTCGATCTTCCCCTCGTGCCGCGTGACGATCCCGTAGACGACGCTCATCCCGAGCCCCATCCCGCGCGCCCCCTTCGTCGAGAAGAAGGGATCGAAGAGGTGCTGCCGGATGTGCTCGGTCATGCCGACCCCCGTGTCGGCGACGCGCGCGACGACCCGGTCCCCCTCCAGACGGCAGGACAGTTCGATCCGCCCGCCCTGCGGCATCGCGTCGATCGCGTTGAGGATGAGGTTCGTGAACACCTCGCGCAGCTCGGAGGCGTTCCCCATGATCGGGGGGACCTGCTCGGCCTCGAGCAGCGGCTTGAACTGGACCTTGCGGCTGAGCGCGTCGTCCTTCCAGCGGGTCTTCGTGATCTCCAGCGCGTCGGCGAGGATCTCGCCGAGGTTCACCGGCTCGAACTTCTTGTCGCGCCGGGTGCGGGAGAACTCCTGGATCCGGCGCACGGTCTCGCGCCCGTCCTGCGCCGCCTTCTCGATCACCGCGAGATCGTGATCGACGTCCCCGGGCATCGGCTTGCGGCGGAGGAGCTGCGCGCGGCCGAGGATCGCGCCCAGGAGGTTGTTGAAGTCGTGCGCGACGCCGGAGGCCAGCTCGCCGAGCGCCCTCAGCTTTTCGGTCTCGGCGAGCCGCTCCCGCAGCCGCTTCGCCTCGCTCATGTCGACCAGCAGGCACTCGGCCGCCGGCCGGCCCTGGTATTCGATCCGGCTCCCGCGAAGCTCGAGGTGCCGGACGCGACCCATCGCGTCCTGCCCGAGAACCTCCGCGGGGCTCGGCGTCTCGCCGCGCTCCCAGGACGCGATCCGCCCCGCGGCGAGCGCCGACGACGAGGGGTCGAAGATGCGCGAGAGCCGGAAGTCCGGGTGGAGCACCTCGCGCTCCGGCACGCCGAAGGTCTCCGCGAAGGAGCGGTTCACGAACCGGACCCGGCCGTCCTGCACGATGAGGATCGAGTCGGGGGAGGACTCGACCAGCGACTTGTACTGCGCGGTGGACTCTTCCAGGGCGCGCGTGCGGTCCACCACCTGCTGCTCGAGGGTCGCGTTGAGCCTCTCGAGCGCGGTCTGGAACCTCGTGGACTCGTCGGCCTTCGCCTGCAGCCGGTCCGACATCGTGTTGAACGCCCGGGCGAGCTCGGCGAGCTCCCTCGCACCGGAGACCGGGATGCGGTGCTCCATCTCGCCGGCCGCGAGCGCCTCGGTGCCGGTGACCAGGTTCCGGAGCGGAGCGGTGATCCGGCGCGCGAGCCATCGCACGCACGCGACCGCCGCCACCGCGAGCATCGCGCCGAGCAGGAAGAGCTGTATCCGGAGGCGGCGCAGCTCGGAGGCCACGACGTCGTAGGAGAGGCCGACCCGCACGCGCCCCCAGGCGGCGTCCACCCCGTCCACCCTGACCGGGACCGCGATCTCGACCACGTGCTCGTGGGCGCCCCGCCCGCCGGCGCGGTCGACCTCGACGTCGCGGGTCCCGCCGGACGCTCCGTCCGGTCCGGCGGCGCGCTTGTCGGCCGGGAGCCGGCCGGCGGACCCGGCGAGCACCCCCTCCTTGTCGTGGATCGCCACGTAGACGACCCCGTCGTTCCCCGCCGCCCCCTCGGCCGCCATCTGGAGGGCGGCGTAGTTGTAGGCGAGCAGGGAGGGCGTGGCCACGGCGCCGATGCTCTGCGCGATCGCCGCCCCGCGATCCTCGAGGCTCCGGCGCACGCTCGACTTGACGCGGTTCTCGACGATCGCCATCGTCGTTCCGATCAGGATCAGGACCAGGACCGCCGTCGAGATCGAGAAGCTCCGCTCGAGGGTCCGTCCCCGGGACAGGCTGCGCATCAACGGGCGCTCGCGTCCGCGTCGATCCAGACGTGCTCGAGATCGAGCGCGGCGATCCCCATGGGGCCGGGCTTGAGCCCGTGCACGGCACGCCGCGAGGCGAGCATTCCCATGGAGTGGAAGAGCGGGACGAGAGGCGCCTTCTCGAGGACCTGCTTCTCGAGCTCGCGGTAGATCCGGGCGCGCTCGATCGGATTCGTCTCGGAGGCGCCCTGCTCGAGGGCGGCCCCGATCTCTCGGTCGAAGAAATCGAAGAAGTTCGCGGAGCCTCCGGGCTCGAACAGGGTTCTGAGGAACGCGTCGGGATCGGGGAGGTCGGCGACCCAGCCGAGCTGGAACAGCGGCGCGTTGTGGTCGTCGATCCGCGTGATCAGCTCCTGCCAGGGAACGCGGCGCACGTCGAGGACGATCCCCACCGCCGCGAGGTCGCTCGCGAGCTTGTCCGCGCTCTTCGTGACCGCGCTGCTCTCCGACTGCGCGGTGAACAGCCGCAGGGGCTTGAGCCCCCGCCCCCCCGGGTACCCGGCCGCAGCGAGCAGCGCGCGGGCGGCGGCGGGATCGTACGGGAGCGCCTTCGGCGAGGGGGAGTATCCCGGAAGTCCGGGGGGGAGGATCCCCTGCGCCTCGCGCCTCGTGGCCGTCGAGAAGGCGGCGAACGCCTTGCGATCGATCGCGAGCGCGATCGCGCGGCGCACCCGGTCGTCGGTCAGCGGCGGGATCGCCGCGTTCATCCCCAGGAAGCTCAGGCTCAGGTCCTGGTAGCGGTGGACCTCGACGTCGGGATCGCGGCTCAGCGCGGGGAGCGTGTCGGAGGTCGGCTCCACGATCTCGGTCTCCCCGCGGCGGAAGCGGGCGTTGCCGGAGTCGTGCTCATCCGCGCGCGGGAACAGGATGGCGACCTCGTCCACGTAGGGGGCGCCGCCGAAGTAGTCGGTGTTCGCGCGGAGGCGCAGCTCGGTGCCGGTCCACGAGCCGAAGCAAAACGGGCCGGTGCCGACCGGCGACCGGCGGAAGGCCGCCTCCCCTTTCGCGGCGAGCGCGGCCCGGGGGACGATGCGCAGATCGTCCATCGCGAGCACTTCCAGGAAGGAGAGGTACGGACGGGACAGGCGGATCTCCACCCGGCGCTCGTCGAGCGCCGCGATCCCGGGCAAGCTGCGGGACCGCCCGGCGAAGTAGGCGGGGGCGCCTTCGATGACCTGGAGATACGAGGCCCCGATGCTCTTGCGCTTGCGCTCCGGGTCGAGGAGCCGCCGGACGCTGAAGACCACGTCGGCGGCGGTCAGCGCGGTCCCGTCGTGGAAGCGGACCCCGTCGCGGAGGTGAAAGACGAAGACGCGGCCGTCGCGCGAGATCGTCCAGGTGTCCGCGAGCGCGGGGACGATGTTGAGCCCGGGATCGAGGGCGACGAGCCCGTCGAAGATCTGCCCGACCGGCAGCGCGTCGTAGACCGAGTCCACCTCGGCGGGATCGAGCAGCTTCGGCGCCTCGACGACGAGACGGAAGACGCCCCCTCGCCGCGGCGATCGGACGAGCCCCGGCTCGCGGGAGACGGCATCCGAGGAGTCGCACCCGGCCGCGAGCGCGAGCGCCGCCAACAGCGCGACCCGGGTCGTCAGAAGGCTCGGCACACGCACCCCTTGGGAACGAGGGGAATCTGGGGACCGCTCCCTATGAAGTCAAGCGAAGGGAGAGGAACTCTCCTCGGTGCCGCCAGAGCCTCACCGACAGCTCCGCGAGGGTCGCCGCGAGCGCGAGGAGCGTCGCCCCCAGAGCGATGTCGCCGCCCCCTCCGGAGAAGAGCGACCAGAGGAGGATGACGCCGCACGCCGCCTGCGTTCCCGAGCGGGCGATGTCGGGAAGCGGCCCGCGCGCGTGACCGGACTGGGCGAGCGAGTTGTCCACCCCCCCGATCGCGAGCTCCGCGGCGAGGAGCCCGAGGATCGCCACCGTCGGATCGTCGGGGCGGTCGAGCGCGGGGAGATAGAACACGGGAACCGCGAGCGAGAGCCCGGCGAGGCGCACCGCCTCGAGCGGCGACCGGCGGAACCTCGTGCCGAGCACGCGCCGCATCCCCCACGCGTACTCCAGCCCCGTGTAGACGGTCAGCGCGACGATGGCGATGAGGATGACGAGGATCGCGGCGCCCGCCGGGAGGACGGCGCGAACGGCAAGGATCGCGCCGATCCAGGCGAGAGCGGACCAGGCCATCCAGCTCGGCTTCCGCCCGCGCGCGAGCGCCACGATCGCGGGGATGGCCGCCGCAGCCGTCGCCGCGCCGAGGATCGTCAGGATCGGCCGGTCGTCGGGGAAGAGCCAGATCAGGAGGATGAACCCCGCGCCCGCCATCTGAACGGTCGTCTTCAGCTTCGCGATCGTGCTCGTGGTGAACCGGAACCCCTCCTCGAGCGCGATGCTCCGCAGCGCGGTGACGGCGACCTCTCTGATGAAGAGGAGGGCGACGAGCGTCGTCGGCAGGATCTGGAAGTCGGCGAGCGGAACGTACCCGGCGACCAGGAAGATCTTGTCCACGACCGGATCGAGAAGGGCCCCGAGCGGCGTCGAGCCGTGCTTCCGGGCGAGGTAGCCGTCCAAGGCGTCGGTCAACCCCAGGAGGATGTAGATCCCCAGGGCCCCGAGCATCATGGCGTGCGTGTGCCTGTAGATCATCGCGACGGGGACCGGGAGGAGCACCAGCCTGGCGAGGGTGACCTGGTTCGCCGTGATCCGCACGCGCTACAACCTCGACCGGGTCCGCGGCAGCAGGCGCGCCAGCGCCTCCCCCATCTCTGCGCGGAGCGCCTCGCGGTACGCGGCGCTCCTCGCCTCCGTGGCGTCCACCGTGCGGGGGGGGAGGAACGCGGCCGCCATCCGCGCGGGGACGATCGGCCACCATCCGGACGGGAACGTCCGGCGGGTCCCCGCGATGACCAGCGGGACGAGGGGAACCCCGGTCCGGGCGGCGAGCCGGAGCGCTCCGGAGCGAAGGCGCAGGATCTCGTCCGTCTTCGACCTCGTCCCCTCGCCGAAGAACAGCACCCGACCTCCCTCGCGAAGCCGCGCCACGGCGTCGCCCAGCGCATCCTCGTTCCCCGAGCCCGCGCCGCGGGCGACGTACACGTGGCCGCCGTTCCGGAGGACGGATCCTATCAAGGGAACGCGGTCCACTTCGAGACGCGCGACGAAGTACAGCGGCTGCGGAACGATCGATGCGACCAGCGTGATGTCGAAGAAGTGCTGATGGTTCGAGAAGACGATCGACGGCGCCGGGATCTCCGGGTGCGGCTCGACCTCGCACACATGGAGCCCCCAGCGCATGTTCCCGCGCCCCCAGTTCCGGACCGCGCGCGCGAAGGCGCGGCGCGAGCCGATGACGGGGGTGAGCACGTGGGCCAGCCCCACGCGCACCGCCGTGTTCCCGACGAGGTAGGCCCAGGACCAGGCCGAGAACAGGTGGCGGGCGATCCTCCGGGCGAGCCGCATCCCTGATTTATACCAAGGGTGTGTTAGAGTACGGTCGATCGCGCACCCGCCCCTGCGTGAGCGCTGGAGAGGCCCGAGCGAGGCCCCGGCGGCTCCGTGGAGCGGCGAGCGTCGCATGGAGCGACGCGAAACGCCGAGGCGGCGGGCTCGCCGGAGAACGATTCACCCGATGTCGAAAATCATGCTTGTGAACGTGACGCACGTGGAAGAGTCGCGCGTCGCGATCCTCGAGAACGGGGTTCTCGCGCAGTACGAGATCGAGACCATCAACCGGACCAACATCAAGGGAAACATCCACAACGCCGTCGTCGAGAACATCCACCCCGCGCTGGAGGCCGCGTTCCTCCGGATCAGCGGGGACATGAAGGGGTTCCTCCCCCTCGACGAGGTCAACTTCAAGCTCCTCCCGCAGCGGACCGACTCGCGTTCGAAGGGACGGATCGGGCAGCACCTGCACCCCGGACAGAAGCTCATGGTGCAGGTCGTCCGGGAGCCGTTCGCGGGGAAGCCCCCGACGGTCACGACCTACTTCTCGCTCCCGGGGCGGTACCTGGTCCTGATGCCGGGGGCGGACTCCGCGGGGATCTCGCGCAAGATCCAGGACGAGAGCCAGCGCGACCGGCTGAAGAAAATCGTGGAGGAGCTGAACCCTCCCGAGGGGTTCGGGCTGATCGTGCGCACGGCGGGCGTCGGGCAGAGCAAGACCGAGCTCCAGCGCGACCTCCGCTATCTGCTCCGGCTGTGGGACTCGATCCAGAGATCGTCGCGGTCCACCGAGTTCCCGGGGCGGGTCTACCGCGAGCGGGACCTGGTCATCCGCACGATGCGCGACTACTTCACGCAGGACATCGACGAGGTCTGGATCGACAGCCAGGAGACCTACGATCGGGCGCTGGAGTTCGTCGCGGACGTCATGCCGGCCAAGGCGAAGATCATCCAGCTCTACGGCGGCGACCGCCCCCTCTTCTCGAAGTTCAACCTCGAGGAGCAGATCGAGAGCATCTACAAGCGGCGGGTGCCGCTGAAGACCGGCGGCGAGATCGTCATCGACGGGACCGAGGCGCTGACGGCGATCGACGTCAACAGCAAGGGCGCGCCGAAGCAGGGGGACTCCGAGGAGAACGCGACGCAGACCAATCTCGAGGCGGCCGCGGAGATCGCCCGGCAGCTGCGCCTGCGGGACCTCGGCGGACTGATCGTGATCGACTTCATCGACATGATGGCGGCGCGCAACCAGAAGAAGGTCGAGAAGGCGATTCGCGACGCGATGAAGCCCGACCGGGCGAAGTACGACATCACGCGGATCTCGAAGCTCGGCCTCCTGGAGATCGCCCGGCAGCGGATCAAGGGAGAGAAGATCGGCGCCTCCTACGCGACCTGCCCGGTCTGCGAGGGGTACGGCCTGATCAAGAACGTCGAGCCCGCCGGGCTCGCCGCGCTCCGGAAGCTCCAGACCCGCTGCCTGAGGAACGACTTCGGGAAGGTGCACATGCGCGTGCCGCCGGAGATCGCGCACTGGGTGCTCAACCACAAGCGGGAGGACCTGTCGGGGCTCGAGCGGCGCCACGGGATCCGGATCCTCGTCGAGCCGAAGGGCTCGCTGCTCCGGCACGAGAGCGAGTTCGAGTTCTTCCCCCGCGAGAAGGTCGAGGTCCCGCCCGCGCTGGTCGCGGGGGACCGGCCCGCGCCTCCCCCGCCGCCGGACCTGGTGGAGCTGGAAGAGCCGCTCGTCGCCGAGCCGCAGCCCCCCGCCGCGGCGCCGTCGGTCGCGGCGGTGGCGGAGAACGGCGAGCCGGCGGACGACCGGCGCCGTCGGAGACGCCGGCGCGGCCGGCGCGGCGGACGGGGACGGAACGTCGAGACGGCGCTCGACGCCGAGACCGCGCGCGAGCCCGTGTCGATCGACGCTCCGGCCGACGACGTCGCGCCGATCGACGGCATGCCGATCGTCGTGGCCTCCGACGCCGGCGAGATCGAGATCGCGCCGGGCGAAGGGAGCGACGCCTCCGAGTCCCCCGCGGGGGACGGCGGGCGGCGCCGGCGGCGGAGGCGTCGCGGGCGTCGCGGACGCGGGCGTCAGGAGGCGGGCGCGCCCCAGGACGGGAACGGCGAGACGGCGCCGTCGGGGGACGGCACCGAGAGGCGCGAGCCGTCGGACGAGGAGCCGTTCGTTCCCCGTGGCGTGGTCGCGCACGAGCTGATGCCCGCAGCGACCGGAGGGCGCTCACGCCGGCGGGGGCGGCGCGGAGGACGCGGCCGGCACGCGGGCGGCGGGGACGAGCCGGTCGATCCGCAGCTGATCTCTCCGTCGAACCCCGTTCCCAAGCCGGGGTTCGACGAGGGCGGACGATGACCATGTGCGGCTGCCTCCTGCTCGCGCTCGCCGCCGCCAAGCCGTCGATGCCGGTCGCGACGTTCTCGATCGTCGCGCGCGACCCGGTCACCGGGGACATGGGGGTCGCCGTGCAGAGCCACTGGTTCTCCGTGGGGTCGGTCGTGACCTGGGCGGAGGCGGGGGTCGGCGCGGTCGCCACGCAGTCGTTCGTGGAGCCGTCGTACGGGCCGAAGGGTCTCGCGCTCATGGGGCAGAGCGTCGCGCCGGTGGAGGCGCTGAAGCGGCTGACCGACGCCGACGCCCAGCGCGACGTGCGACAGGTCGCCTTCGTGGACCGGACGGGGCGCGTAGCGGCCCACACCGGCTCGAAGTGCATCGCGGGGGCGGGGCATCATGTCGGGAACGGCTACTCGACGCAGGCTAACCTCATGCTCACCGACGAGGTCCCCGACGCGATGGCGAAGGCGTTCGAGGCGGCGAAGGGACCGCTCGCCGAGCGGATGCTGGCGGCGCTCGAGGCCGCCCAGGGCGTGGGGGGCGATGTCCGCGGACGGCAGTCGGCGGCGATCCTGATCGTGCGCGGACGGGCGTCCGACAAGCCCTGGACCGACCGTCTCGTCGACCTGAGAATCGAGGACCATCCCGAGCCGATCCGCGAGATGAAGCGCCTCCTCACCCTCCACCGCGCCTACGAGATGATGAACCGCGGCGACGAGGCCTCCGCGCTCGGGAAGATGGACGTCGCGCTCAAGGAGTACGGGGATGCGCGCGCGATGGTGCCGGAGAACGACGAGTTCGTCTTCTGGACGGCGGTGACGCTCGTCACGAACGGACGCGAGGCCGAGGCCCTGCCGCTGTTCGCGAAGGCGTTCCGGATGAACCCGTCCTGGATGCTGCTCGTCCCGCGGCTCCCCGCGGCCGGTCAGCTCCCCGCGACCCCCGGGCTCGTCGCGAAGATCCTCGCCGTCGGTCCGAAGGCCGAGCTGCCGGCGCGGTGATCCGCAGGCTCGCCGCCGGGCTCGCGATCGCCGTCGCGGCGGCGGCCGCGCTCGTCGCGATCGCCGCGGTGACGATCGCGATGTGGCCGCTCCCGTCGCGCCGTGGGACCTGCGTGATCCCGGAGCTGAGCGCCCCCGTCGAGGTCGCGTTCGACGCGGAGGGGATCCCGCACATCCGCGCGGTACTCGAGGACGACGCCTGGCGGGCGCTGGGGTGGGTCCACGCCTCCGACCGGCTGTTCCAGATGGAGATGCGCCGCCGCGCCGCCGCGGGGCGGCTCGCCGAGGTGCTGGGCCCCGCGCTCGTCCCGATGGACCGTGACGCGCGGACGTACGGCTACCGCTCGCGGGCCCAAGAGGATTGGGACCGTGCGACGGAGCGGGAGCGCCGCGCGCTCACCGCCTACGCCGACGGCGTCAACGCCTACCTCGCGAGCGGCGCGCGGCCGCTCGAGCTGTCCGCGCTGTCGATCGTCCTCGAGAAGTGGACGCCGCTCGACTCGCTCGCGTTCGTCCGTCTGATGGAGGACGGGCTGACCGAGGCTCCGGGGATCGAGCGCGACGCGTTCGACGACGCGCGCGCGCGGGGGGTCGCCGCGGCGATCGCGCTCCGCGACGCCTCGGACGAAGGGACGACCCGCATCGCGGCGGAGACCGAGGCGATCGTCGCCGCCCGGTCCGCCGACGCGATCATCACTCGGGCCTTCCACGAGCGCGCGTCCGCCGGGAGCAATGCGTGGGCGATCGCGGGCTCGCGCACGGCATCGGGGAAGCCGCTCCTCGCCGGAGACCCGCACCTCAACGCCGAGCGTCCCGGCGTCTGGTACGCGGCGCACCTGACGAGCGCCGACGGCCTCGACGTCGAGGGGCTCACGCTCGCCGCCGGCCCCGGGGTCATCATCGGCCACAACGCCCAGGTCGCCTGGTCGGTTACTATGAACCAGGCCGACGACGCGGACTACTTCCTGGAGCGGATCGACGACGCCTCCGGCGGAACCTTCCTGCACGGGGGGTCGTGGGAGCCCCTCGAGCGACGATCCGAGACGATCCACGTTCGCGGCGGCGCGGACGTGACGCTCGAAGTCCTCAGAACCGTCCATGGACCGGTCGTCGAGAGATTCGACCACCTGCCGGGGACGAACCTCGCGCGCGCCACCGTCGCCGATCGCGGGACGCAGGGGGTCGGCGCGTTCCTCGAGGCCGATCGCGCGCGCTCGGGCGCCGAGCTGCTCTCCGCCTGGTCGCGCTACCAGGGGCCGCCGGTCAACATCGTCTGGGCGGAGGCCCTGGGGGGGATCGGCGTGAAGATCGCCGGTGCGGTCCCGGTCCGCAAGGCCGGCGACGGACGCTTTCCGGTCCCCGGCTGGACGGGGGACTACGACTGGGTGGGCACGATCCCCTTCGACGCGCTTCCCTCGATCGAGAACCCGCCGGAGGGGTTCGTCGCGTCGGCCAACGACGACTGGAGCGTCTCGGGAAGGCGGCTCCTCTACCCGGGGCACTTCGCGAGCGCGGAGCGCGCGGCCCGCGCGCGGGAGATGGCCTCCGCGCTGCGGCGCGCGACCGTGCGCGACATGCGCGCGATGCAGACGGACGTCCGCTCGCTCTACGCCAGCCGCATGGTCGCGTCCCTCCCCGCGCGCCCGCCGTCCCGCGACGCCGCTCGAGCCGTCGCGATCCTCCGCTCGTGGGACGCGCGCGCGGAGGCCCGTGGTCCGGCGCGCCTCTACTTCGCCTTGATGAAGGAGATCCGCAACGCGATCGCCCCCGCGGTGGAGCGCGCGGGTGCGCCCGCGCACATCAGCTGGACGATGATCGCCGCGCTCGTCGCCGGGCGCGGCGATCAACGGTTCTGGGACGACCCCGCCACCGCACGCGTCGAGAGCCGCGTCGATCGGCTCGACGCCGCGCTCGCCGCGGCGCTCGAGACCGTCGAGCGCCGCGACGGCCGGAACCCCGACGCATGGTCCTGGGGGAGCGTGCACCGGCTGACCTACCGGCATCCGTTCGCCGACGCGCTGCCGCGCCCGCTCGCGCGCCGGCTCTCGTTCGGACCGGTCGCGCTCCCCGGCGAGTGGCACACGCTCTCCGTCGCCGGGTTCTCGCTTCGCGGGGACGGCTACGACGTGTTCCACATCCCGTCGGCGCGCCTCATCGTCGATCTCGCCGATCTCGACGCCGCGCGGCTCGTGCTCCCGCTCGGGCAGAGCGGCCAGGCGTTCGATCGCCACGGCCACGATCAGCTCCGCGCTTGGGCGCAGGGGCGCGACTTCCCCCTTCCCTTCGGCCGCGCGGCGGTCGCGGCCGCGACCGTGTCCAAGCTGCGCTTCGTCCCGTCCGAGTGAGGCGGGCGACCCCGACAACGCGGAGCCGCACGGCGGTGTTGGCGTAGGCTGCGAAGTCGGCATCGCGCGGCGCGCGATTACGAGAAAGGGCGGCGCGATCGTCCCGCGTTCCGATGGATTTCGCGCGCGGCCCGGCGTAACTTCAGATCTCCTTCGCGCGCGAGGTCGATGGGCGATCGATGAGAATCCAAACCGTGCTCGACGTGTTCCACGAACGCGTGCCGCTCGCGTTCCACTTCCTGGCGGAACGTCACGGGTTCGTCCTCGATCGCCACGACGAGTACGCGTTCACGGCGCGCGCCGCGCACTGCGACGTGACGATCGAGCTGGACTGGGGATCGGTCGTCGTCGCGATCCGTCCCGCGGAGACCGGCCGGCCCGTGCGCCTCTCGTTCATCGTCGGCGCGACCGATCCCGCGATCCTCTTCCTCCCGCGCTACCCGTGGGGACCCGACGAGGCCGGCGAGGAGATCGATCGTCAGGCGGGGCTGCTCGAAACGTTCTGTAGCGACATCCTCGACGGCGACTTCTCGCATTGGGCGTCGCTCGAGGCGCATCAGCAGCTGGTCCTCGAGCAATGGCGGCGCGAGTCGGAGCGCCTGGTGAAGGAAGCGCGGGTGAAGCTGGTGCGCCGCCGCGCCGAGACCGCCTGGTCGCGGAGGAGCTTCTCCGAGGCGGCGCAGCTCTACGCCTCGATCCGCGAGGACCTCACGCAGGCCGAGATCGCGCGCCAGGAGTACTGCAGGCGACGGACCCTCCTGGTGTCGGTCCCGCGCGGCCCACGGATGGAAGAGCTCGCATGATCCGGAAGCCGGGCGACCCGACCCTCCCCGCGCGGACCGCCCCGCGGTCGAGGAGCCGTGCGCGCCTCGGCGCCCCGTCCGACCCGCTCCTCCCGCCGCACGCCTCGGCCGCGCGCGAGCGGCTCGCGGCGCTGGTGGGGCTCCCCGGCCCCCTTCCCCTCCTCGAGGCGACGCTGCAGATCGCCGCGGAGGAGCACGAAGGGCTCGACGTCCTCGCGGCGATCGCACGCGTCGAGACGATCGGCGCCGAGGCGCGCTCCCGCGTCGCGCCGCTCTCGAACCTCTTCGCGCGCCTCGACGCGGTCCGGGTGCTCCTGTTCGAGGAGATCGGCTTCGCCGGCAACGTCGAACACTACGACGACCCGAGGAACTCGTACCTGGACGACGTCCTCGAGAGGAAGCTCGGCATCCCGCTGACCCTCTCGATCGTCGTGCTCGAGGTCGCCCGACGCGCGGGGTTGGCCGCGGAGGGGGTCGGCCTCCCCGGGCACTTCATCGTGCGCATCGGCGAGCCGGGGCGCGAGCTGCTGGTGGACCCGTTCCACGGCGGCCACGTCGTCACCGTCGAGGACTGCCGTGACCTGGTGCTCCGGACGACGGGGCGCGCGTCGCTGTTCCGGAAGGACT
>DASRJG010000140.1:0-16575 GCA_035649595.1 Candidatus Polarisedimenticolaceae bacterium | reverse complement strand
CGAGCATCTTCCGGACGTCGGCGTTCTTCGGGTCGGCCTTGGCCGCGCGGTCGAGGACCGGGATCGCGAGGAGCAGGTTCTTCCCGTCCACGAGCTTCTTCCCGAGAGCGATCGCCTCCGCCGAGGACGCACCCGCGGTCCCCGCGCGGGCGAACGCGTTCGCGAGCTCCTCCACCGCGCCGTTCGAGGAGGGGGACGGCGTCCCCAGCTCGCGCATCAGCGGCGCGGAGGCCTTCGGGTCGATCCCGTAGGCGGCCGCGTACGACGCGAACTCGTCTTCGACCCCCCGGGAGAGGCGGAACGTCGCGTCGAACGCCCCCTGGGCGCGCCGGTAGTCCCGCAGGAGCATCGCCCCCGCCGCCCGCGTGCGGGCGAGACGCACGTCCTGCGGCGCGAGCTGCGTCGCGCGATCGAGCGCCGCGTAGGCGTCGCTCTTCCGCCCGAGTCGGGTCAGCATGTTCCCGTAGTCGGCCTGGACCGCCGCATCGGACGGGAACGCCGCCACCACCGGCGCCATCAGCGCCGCCCCGCCGGAGGGATCGTTGCGCTTCGTCCGCTCCGCCCCGTAGGCCGCCATGGTCTTGGCGAGCGACGGCGTCTTCGGGAGCGCCGCGAGCGTCTCCTCGATCGCGACCTTCGCCCGGTCGATCCGTCCGGCGTCGGTCAGGAGGAAGCACTTGAGCACGCGGAGGTCCTGCCGCTTGGGGGCGCGCTTGATCCCCTCGTCGAGGTTCAGGATCGACTCCTCGAACAGCCCGGCGTCGTAGCCGACCTGCAAGGGGGAATCGCCCAGGTTCGCCCCGGGGACCTTGATCTGCCCCTTCGCGATGTCCGCCTGCGAGACCTTCACGTTGACGACGTGGTTGTGCCGGCGCGCCTTCGCCCCGAGCGCGCGCGCGAGCGCGAGACGCAGGTCCACGTCGTCGGGGCGGACGCCGACCGCCTCGCGTCCCTTCGCGATCGCGTCGTCGGGCTTCCCGTCCTGGGTCAGCTTCTCGATCTGGGCGGCGGTCGCGAGCCCCGGCCGGGCGGGCGCGGGGACCGGCGCGGGCGGCGTCTTCGGAGCCGGCGCGGCCGGAACGCTGGCGAGTGCGAGGGCGAGAAGGAGGCTCATGAGCCTGGAAGTATAGGAGCACCTGTTAGAATCCGCGATTCGGAGGCCGGTCCATGAAGAGAGCACGTCTCGCCGGGGCCGCCGCGATCCTCGCGGCGTCTCTCCTCGTTCCGGCCGCCCGCGCCGAGGACAAGTACATCCTCGACGAGTACAACTTCGACCTGTACGGCGCCCCCGACAGCAGCCGGATCGCGGCCGGGCTCAACTTCGGGACCGCGTACGGCGAGGGCGTGTGGTGGTCGGCCGGGCCCCGCGTGTCCTGGGTCCGCTGGAACGTGGATATGCCCAAGGAGACCGGCTACGGCGTCGGCGGCGTCTTCAGCCTCGGCTGGCGGCCGTCGAAGTTCGTCTCGCCGGTGGGCGGCATCGCCGTGGACCGCGTCTTCTCGGTGAACGACGCGTTCGAGTGGCAGGCCCTCGTCCATGCCGGCGTGCGGGTCAAGGTCACCCCCGATCCCCGCGAGCACTTCACCATGACGTTCGCCGTCTACAACGCCAGCGTCTTCGGCGGCTCGGGACCGGGCGGGAACGACTTCGGGATCGCGGTCCTGTACTCGGCGGCGCTGTTCGCGAGGCACCGCTAGCCTCGATCGTCAGCAGCGCGGACGCCCGGAAGGTCCCCCCGTCCGCCGTCTCGGCCTCCGCCTGGACGCTGACGGTCGCACCCGCCGCCGCCGAGGTGGGGACCCGCAGGTCCACACGGAGCTTCTTGGACGGGCGCCTGGGGACGGTCTCCACGAACGGCTGCCCCGCGAGCCCGCAGCGCAGGCGCGCGACCGGCGCGGCCGCGTCGATCTCCACGCGGACGGTGTCCCCGGCGGCGGCGGAGGCGGGCTTCAGATGGAGGTGGAGCCCGCGGGAGGCCCCGTGCCCGAGCGCCGGCGACGCGGCGGCGGCGATGAGGAGAGCGGCGATCGCCCGTCGCGGGGTCACTTGACCAGGTAGAACGCGTCGTTCCCGTCGGCGAGGGTCGGATCGTCGTAGGCCGCCGCCGGCTGCTCGTCGTACGGGGTCGCGACCCCCAGCGTGAAGCGCGCGTCCCCCGCGCGGCGGACCGTGTACGGCGCGACTCCTCCCGTCCAGCGCAGCTCGACCGTCCCCGAAGCCGCGTCCTTGTCGACGGTCAGGACGACCGGTGCCCAGCCGGGCGCGGCGCTCGCGCGGACGGTGGCCGTCTCGAACGGCGCGAGCGGGACGACGATCCCGCCGCCGCTCGTCGCGAGCGGGGTGCCGGTCCCGGTCTCGTTCTGGCGGATCCGCTCCGGGGACGACAGCGTCAGGACGCTCGACGCGATCGTCGCGGTCGCAGGCGCCCCCGCGAGCTCGGTCAGGCGGAAGACGACCCCGGGTCCGTCCTCCGCGTTCTTCACCGTGTAGAGGAGGACGCCGGGGGGATCGACCGAGAAGAACGAGGCCGTGTCGTCGGGGAGGTTCCCCGGACGGTGCGCGAGCAGCCGGGTCGCCGGGGCGTTCAGCGCCTCGAAGCCGAACCGGCTGGCCTCCGCCGGATCGAACGACGGCGCGGTCGCGCGGATGACGTGCGTGGATCGGTAGAGGGGCGAGGTCCCGGGCTCGATCTCGTACGGGCCGACCGAGTTGTCCGCGAACTGGTACTCGTCGCTCTTGTCGTCGAGGCGCGAGATCACGAGCGCGTTCGCGTGCGCCCAAGACGGGGGCGGGAAGGTGCTGTACCGCTCGAAGCTGTGGGCGTCCACCGAGTCCACCGCGTAGAGGACGCCCCGCAGCGCGTCGTGGAAGGCGAGCGTGTGCTCGACGTTGTGCCAGTCGAACACGGTGTCGCGCGGGAACCCGTCGGCGAGCGGGTTCAGGAAGCGGGTCGTCGTCTCGGTGCGGATCTCGAAGGCGTGGATGTCGAACGGGAGGGTGACGGTGTAGGCGCGCACGCCGGTCGCGTTGGTGACGTACGGCATCTGCGCACGGTCGAGGACGTTCTCGATCTCGACGCGGTCCTCGCCGCGGGAGAGGCGGTAGATCGTCTCCACGTGCGGCGTCCCGGTGCGCGTGACGCGGAGGGAGGCGAGGATCGGGCCGCCCGCGTCGATCGTGACCGAGGCTCCGGCCGGCGGGCTCGCCACCGGTGGCTGGGCGGCGTCGATCTGCGACTTCACGTTCGACGCCAGCTCGTTGAAGTCGTAGGCGGAGGCCGGATCGATCATCTCCCGCCCGCGGGCCTTGTCGTAGAGGCTCGTCAGCGAGCCGTCGGCCGGATCGACGACGAGCCGGTAGAGGTCGTTCTCGAGCGTGGTCGCGGTCGCGGTCAGCATCCCCTGCGGCGTCGCGGTCGGGGTCCCCGGGACGATGTCGTAGACCCGGTAGCCGAGCGCCGGAAGCGCCGTCGCCCGGAACGCGATCTCGGAGGTCGCCGGGAGCTTCTGGTAGACGATCTCCGCGCCCCCGCGCTCGACGAGCCGGAAGGTCGAGGCGAACAGCGGGGCGGGGAGCGCGACGCGCGCAACCCCGTCGCGCGCGCGGCCGAGGGCGTTGACCACCGCCACCGCGTCCCCCTGCGCCGGAAGCTCGGCGAGCGCGCGGTCGAGCCCCTCGTCGAGCAGGCCGCTCGAGAGGTCGAGGGCCGACTGCGCGTAGCCGAGGTGGATCGTGTTGTTCCGCTGCATCTCCTCGGGCGTGAAGTACCCGGGCCAGCCTCCCGCCCCCGAATGCTCGTCCACCTGGAGCATGTTCCGGTACATGAGGTCGATCGAAGCGCGAGGGGCGGGGGCGCCGTCGATCGTCGAGCCCGCCGCGATCAGCGCTTCCGCCGCGCGCGCCGCGCGGTGCGACGCGCGGACCATGGACTCCGTGTGCTGGGCCCCCGCGTGCGACGCCGACCACGCCGCGCCGAAGTCGCCGGAGAACGACGGGAACGCCGCCTCGCCGTAGGTCGCGAGCATGTGGTCGAAGAACTCCTCGGGGGTGGCGAGGACGAAGTGCGGGTTGCCGTAGGTCGCGTTCCACTGATCGACCAGGTCGCGCTGGTGGAGCCCCTGATAGTGGTTGTCGAAGGCGCGCATCATGAGGAGCTCGGGGTAGTCGTACCCGGCCTCCTCCTGCTCGGGGAGCTTCTTCCCGAGCTTGACGCGAAGCGCCGCGAGGTCGTCGAAGAACGAGAAGCCGTAGTCGAGCCCCTCGGCGTACGAGTCGAAGGTGATCCAGGTGAGCACGCGGCTCCCGTCCGGTCCCACCCACCAGAACGGCCGGTCGCCGTGGCTGGGGCTCGTGATCCGGCCGCCGAACGGCGTGTTCATCCCCCCGACGTAGAACTCGATCCCCGAGCGCGCGAGGACCTCGGGGATCGCGAACGTCGCGCCCGGGACGTCGTCCTGGACGAACGTGCGGAGCGGGATCTGATGCTCGCGGGCGAAGCGCGACGCCCAGTAGACGTTCCGGGTCAGCTCCTCGTGCCCGGCGGCGGTGGTGTGCAGGCTCGCGTACCCCGCGCCGAGCGCGATCCGCCCCGACTGCAGCTTCGCGACCATGTTCTGGCGCTCGGTGTCGGAGGAGCGCTCCCACCACCGGTCGAGGTCCCAGGCCTCCTCGATGAACCAGCGGTAGTCCGGGTCGGCGTCGAGGTTCACGAGCACCTGGTCGAGCGAGCTCTTCTCGAACGCCTCGACGGTGTCCGGCGGCTCGGTGAACCCGATGTCGAGGTGGCTCGCCTCCATCAGGTAGATCGTGTGGATCGACGACGCGACGCCGATCGAGACGTCGCCGAACAGGTCGAGGTCGTCGACCCAGGTCTCGACGTTCTTCGGTCCGTCGGCCGACAGCTCCATCCGGTTGACGTGATCGACCGTGTCGAGCGTGTCGAGGACGTCGAGGTTCCAGGTCGAGGTCTCCGACGCGGCGGAGGTCGCCCAGATCCTCGCACGCAGGCGCGGGTGCCCCGACGCGTCGGGGTCGATCTGGAAGCGGATCCACCGCTTCTGGTTCGCGGGGATCGCGTTGTTGGCGGTCGTGGCGAGCTGCACCGGCACGCCCGCCTCGGTCCGCCAGAGCGAGACCGCGCCCTGGGCGTTGACCCGAAGGCGCACCTTCCTCGCGACCGGAGCGCGCTCCTCGACCTCGAGGTCGAAGACGTAGCCGTTCCCCAGCTCCGCCCGGTACTCGAACGCCGCGGAGAACCCGACGGCGGTCACGGGCTGGAACCAGCGCCGGGTCCAGTGGCGGGTGGGGGAGTTCGGCCCCGGCCCGATCCCGTCGGCGTAGAGGACGCGATCGGTGCCGTCGAGGAACAGGGTCCACGGCGACGGATTCCCTCCGAAGCCGTTGGGGCGCTCCCAGTCGGTGTTCAGCGTGGTCCCGTTGAAGTTGTCGGAGAGGACCGTCCCGGATCCGGGCGTGTAGGCGAGCGCGGAAGTCGCGCAGAGCAACCCCGAAAGGAGCTCGATCCACCGAAGCCGCGCCACGAGATCCCCCCGCAGGAGGATACCGTCAATCAGGCCGTGCGGCGTTGCTCCCGCCACATGCCGGCCGCGATCGCTCCCGCCACGAGGAAGCCGACAACGCTGACCCACATCGGGACCGTGCGCGTGCCGACCGTCACCGGGACGTGCATCGTGAACCGGAGGAGGTGGACCAGGGAGACCACCACCATGACGATCATCGCAGCCGTGGACGCAGGCTTCATGGGATCCTCCCCGCCAGCCGCTTAAGCTCCGCGCGTGACGGATCGCCGGCCGGCGTCAGCTCGAGCGCGCGGCGGTAGGCGTCGCGCGCGCCGTTCGGGTCGTTGAGGGGACCGGACCTGAGATCGCCCAGCACGCGCGCGATCCGGGCCGAGGGGCGCACGGCGAGCAGCGCCTCGTACCGCCGCGCCGCGGAGCGGAAGTCCTTCGCGTCGTAGTCGAGCTGCCCGAGCCCGGCGAGCGCTTCGGGTTCCGCCGGATCGGCGGCGAGCGCGCGCTCGAAGGCGTCGCGCGCTCCGCCCGCGTCCCGCCGGCCGAGCAGGATCGTCCCGAGGCGCGTCTCGAGCCCGGGGTCCTCGACTCCGGCCTTGCGCGCGCGGAGCAGGAGCGCCCTCTCCCCCCGCTCGTCCTTCATGCGGCGAAGCATATCCCCATAGGAGCGGTACGCCTCGGCGTGCCGCGGATCGATCGCGAGCGAGCGCTCGTAGGCCTCCTTGGCCTCCTTCGCCGCCGCCGGATCGCCGGGGGCCCGCTCGGCCAGCGCGGCGGCCAGGTTGAACCAGGTCAGGTTGCTCTTCGGGTAGAGGGCGAGCGCGCGCGTGTGGATCTTGACCGCGTCGTCGATCCTCCCCGCGGCCTGGTAGCACGCCCCGAGGGTCATCAGCGCCGGCAGGTTCGTCGGGTTCTTGGCGAGCAGGCGCTCGAGCCCGGCGGTCCCCGCTGCCGGGTGCTTCGACCGCACCGCCTGCCGCCCCTCCTGGAGCGCGCCGATCCACGCGATCCCGTCCTTGGGGTCGATGACGTCGCCGACCTCGGCGGGCGTGCTCCCACCGACGTACCCGAGCGAGGCGATGCGCCGTGCCTGCTCCGCGAGCCCCGGGTCCATGCCGGAGGGGGACGGCGTGTCCCCTTCGATCAGGGCGAACAGCGCGCGGGAGAGCGTCTCGGCCTCGCGGGCGCGGGGCGCGCGCAGGTCCTTCGTCTCGCGGGGGTCCGAGGCGAGGTCGTACATCTCCGCGCGGGGCGCGTCGATGAACTTGGTGTCTTCGCGCACGAGCCCGCGCAGCGGCGCCCATCCGTACGAGAACAGGGGGAAGTACGACTCCAGCTCGTAGTCGCGGGAGGCGACCGGCGCCCCCGACGTCAGCGCGGCGGCGAGCGAGCGGCCGTCCGCGCCGGCGAGCGGGGGGAGCTTCAGGAGGTCGAGGATCGTCGGCGCGACGTCGATCAGGCCGACGCTCCCGGCGGGGGCGGCGCCGGCGGCGATCGCCGGACCCGCGACGATCAAGGGGACACGCTGGGTCGCCTGGTAGACGAAGACCCCGTGGCCGTCCTCCCCGTGCTCGCCGAGGCTCTCGCCGTGGTCCCCCGCGGCGACCACGAGGAGCGGGCCGGCCCTGGCGCGCGCGGCGGCGAGCAGCCGCCCGGCCTGCGCGTCCATGAACGCGATCTCGCCGTCGTAGGGGCGGGTGGAGAAGCGCGAGGCGAACGGCTCGGGAGGGGCGTACGGCGCGTGCGGGTCGTAGAGGTGCACCCAGAGGAAGAACGGGGGCGCAAGCGCCGCCAGCCGAGCGATCGCGGCGTCCACGGTTCGATCGGCACCGCGCTCCTCGCGCGCCCCGGTGTCCTCGTAGCTCGAGAACCCGCGCGCGAGCCCCAGCCCGCGGTCGAGGACCGCCGCGGAGACCACGGCGGCGGTCGCGTACCCGTGCCGCGCAAGCTGCTCCTGCAGCAGCGGCACGTCGGCGCCCAACCGGAACATCGCGTTGTCGCGCACCCCGTGCCGTCGCGGCACGCGCCCCGAGAGGATCGAGACGTGCGCGGGAAAGGTCAGCGGCGCGGGGGAGAGGGCGCGGGGGAAGCGCGCCCCCTCGGCCGCGAGCGCATCGAGCGCGGGCGTCGCCGCCTCCTTCGCCCCGTAGCAGCCGAGATGATCGGCGCGGGTCGTGTCGAGCGTGACGAGCAGGACGCTCGGCCGCTGCGGCGCCGCGGCCGCCGTCGCCGCGGCGAGGAGGAGCGTCGGGATCACCGGATCTCCTCGAGCAGAGCGCGGAGCGCGTCGGCGTCCGGATCGCCGGGAGGGGACAGGGCGAGCGCGCGCGTGAAGGCGGCGCGGGCGCCCGGCTTGTCCGCGAGCTCGTACAGGCGGATCGCGCCGAGCGTCTTCGCGAGCGCGGCGGAAGGGTGCGCGTCGAGCGCCCGCTCGTAATACAACGCGGCGTCCGCGTGCCGCCCGGCCTCGTAGGCGAGGCGTCCCAGCGCCTCCAGGGCCTCCGGCTGCCTCGGGTTCAGCGCGATCGCGCGCTCGAGAGCGGCCTTGGCCGCGGCGGGCTCACCGCGCGCCGCCTCCAGCACGCCGATCTCGGTCTCGATCGTCGGGTCCGATACGCCCGCGTCGCGCGCGCGGAGGAGGAGCTTGCGCGATTCGTCGGGGGCCCGGCGGACGGCGAGGACCGCCGCGTAGTTCAGGTAGGTGTCGGCGTGGCGGGGGGCGAGGACGAGCGCCCGCTCGTACGCCCGCTTCGCCTCCGCGAAGGCGGCATCGTCCTTCGCCGCCTGCGCCGCGTGAGCGTTCCCGAGGTCGAACCAGGCGAGCGCGTTCGCCGGCGCGAGGTCGGTGACCGCGCGGTAGGTCGCGACCGCCTCCGCGGCACGGCCGGTGGCGAGCTGCGCCTGTCCCAGCGCGAGCCGCGCGGGGATGTTGGCCGGGTTCCGCTCGAGCAGGCGCGTGAGCGGCGGCAGCGCGTCCTTCGGGTCGCCGAGCTGGATCGCGCGCCGCGCGGCGTCGAGGTCGGGGAGGAGCTTCACCCCGTCCTTGGGGTCCAGCGCATCCCTCGGGGCGGCGCTCCCTCCGACGTACCCGAGCGAGGCGAGCTTCTCGCGGCGCTCGCCGGTCTCCTCGTCCTCGCGGGGGCGCGGCGGGATGTCTCCTTCGGTCAGCGTCGCGAGGGTCCGCGACAGCTCCCGCGCGCGCTCCGGCCGCTCGCGGGCCAGATCGCGCGCCTCGCGCGCGTCGGCCGAGAGGTCGTACAGCTCGGGTCGCGGCGCCTCGATGTACTTGCTCCCCGCGGAGACGACCGCGCGCAGCGGGGCCCACCCGTAGGAGAACGACGGATAGAAGGTCTCCATCTCGTACACGGGGGAGGCCGCGGGCTTCCCGGCAAGCAGGGGCGCGAGCGAGCGGCCGTCGGCGCCGGCGAGCGGCGGAAGATGGAGGAGGTCGAGGAGGGTGGGCGCGACGTCGATCAGGCCGACGCTCGCCGCGGGGACGGACCCGGCCGCGATGCCGGGCCCGGCCAGGATCAGAGGGACGCGCTGCGTCGCCTGGTAGAGGAAGACGCCGTGGCTCTCCTCCCCGTGCTCCCCCAGGCCCTCGCCATGGTCTCCGGCGATCGCGAGGTAGAACGGCGCTCCCTTCGCGCGCAGCGCCGCGATCAGCCTCCCGACCTGCGTGTCCATGAACGCGATCTCGCCGTCGTACGGGCGCCCCTTGAACCGGGAGGCGTACGGCTCGGGGGGGACGTAGGGGAGGTGGGGATCGTAGAGGTGGACCCAGAGGAAGTAGGGGACGGGGAGCTGAGGGAGGCGCGCGAGCACGCGGTCCACGGTCTGGCTCGCGGCGCGCTCCTGATAGTCGAACGCCCGGCGGTCGCCGATGCGGACCGTGTCGTCGTAGGTCGCGAAGCCGCGGTCGAGCCCGCCCTCCCGGTCGAGGACCGCGGCGGAGACGAAGGCGGCTGTGGCGTACCCGGCCTCGCGCAGCCGCTCGGTCAGGAGCGGCACCCCGGAGTCGAGCCGGAACCCCGCGTTGTCCCGCACGCCGTGGCGTCGCGGCACGCGCCCGGAGAGCAGGCTCGCGTGCGCCGGGAGGGTCAGCGGGACCGGGGAGAGGGCGCGGGTGAAGCGCGCCCCGCCCCGCGCGGTGGCGTCGAGCGCGGGGGTGGCGGCGTCCTTCGCGCCGTAGCAGCCGAGATGGTCCGCTCGCGTGGTGTCGAGCGTGATCAGGACGACGCTCGTGCGGGCCGGCGCGGCGGCCAGCGTCACGGCGAGCAGGAACGGCGCGATCACGGCCGGGATTCTACGTTGCGCGCAGAACCACCGCCGCGAGGGGGGAGGTGAACGGGCCGGCGGGCGCCTTCATCCTCTCGAGCGTGAGCGCGATGACGGCGTCCGGATCGGCGCCGCGCTCGGCGAGCTGGGTCGAAAGCGGCGTCCCTTTCACGAACCCGGTCACCGGATCCCGCGCCGAGGGGGCGCGGCCGGTCAGCTCGACCCGCTCGACCTCCGCGCCGGCGAACCCGCCCTCGCGCGCGAGGTGCGAGAGCGTCGCCGGATCGCCGAAGCCGTACGGCGTCTCGAGGAAGCGCGGGGGGTTGTCCGGGTAGAGCGCCCCGGCCGTCTCGTGGACGGCCCCCGCGACCGGGTTGTCGGAAAGCGGGCACCAGCAGTTCGCGAGGAACGCGCCGCCGGGGCGCAACACCCGCCGCGCCTCCGCGAACCCCTTGTGCTTGTCGGGGAGGAACATCATCCCGAACTGGCAGACGACGGCGTCGAACGTCCCGTCCTTGAACGGGAGCTCGCAGGCGTCGGCGGCGCGCCAGTGGACGTCCAGCCCGCGCAGATGCCCGCGCGCGAAGTCGATCATCGCGTCGTTGAGGTCGGTCGCGACCAGCCGGACGTCCGGCGGCAGCGCCTCGCGCAGATGACGCGTGACGATCCCGGTTCCGCACGCGGTCTCGAGCACGACCGCGGCCGGCGTCGCGAACAGGCGTCGCGCCAAGTCGCGCGCGTACGCGTCAAACATGAAGGGCCCGAGGTAGCGGTCGTAGAACTCCGGAATCGATCCGGTGAAGCTCACGGTCCCTCGTTGCCGCAACTGTCGGCGGCACGGACCAGATAGTACCGCGGCGCCGCGTTCCCCAGCTCGTCCTTGTCCTCGAAGACGAGCCCCGGGACGTCCCCGATCTGCGCAAACGGTCCGGACGGCGCGTCGGCGCGGTAGACGTGGTAGCGGGCCGCGTTCGCCGCCGCGCTCCAGGACATCCGCACGTGCGCGTCGTTGACGTTGTTCCCCAGCACCGTCGCGCCGACGTCGCCGGGGACCGGCTGGCCGAGGTCGTCCCTCGCCGCGACGCGGACGGTGTTCCCGTCCACCACGCCTCCGTTGCCGGGTCCGCTCGAGCAGGTCTCGTTGTTCTCGGCCTGGACGATGTAGAAGAGCTGGACCCCGTTCGGCGCCGCGGCGTCGAGGTAGGACGTCCCCGCGACTCCGGTCGCGATCCGGTTCGCCGCGGAGGGGACGAACGCGGGGCTGACGTCGCGGTAGACCACGTAGGTCCCGCCGCCGCCGCTTCCCCACGACGGCGCCCCCTGCCACGACACCTGGATCCCGGTGTCGCCGCATCCGGAGAGATCGACCGCGCCGGTCGCCCCCGCGAACGAAGGGGCGGCGCCGCAGCCGCCGCAGGCGGTGTAGTCGGGCTGGGAGGCGCTCTTGACGACGAACCGGTCGACGTTCCAGCCGGAGCGGATCGAGCTCACGAGGCCGCCGGTCTGCTTGAAGGCGATCTGGAGCTGGTTGTTCGCGTCGGCGAAGGCGGAGATGTCCACGGTCTGGAGGGACCAGGTCGCGTCGTTGATGCCGAACGGCGCGGGGGAGTTCCAAACGCTGTTCCAGGTCCCGTTCTTTCTCACCTCGATCGACGAGATGGCCGTCCCGCCAACGTGGAGGTTCCGGCGGAACTTCAGCAGCGCTCCGGTGAGCGACGTCGCGTTGATCACCGGGCTGATCGCGCGGAACGTGGTCCCGTTCTCGTAGTCGCCCGGGTGCGCGCCGAGGCCGGAGAGGTCCTGACCCAGCACCTTCGTCCCCTCGAACGCGAGGGACGGGTCGGGGCCGTTCCCCAACCCCTGCGGAGCCTGGATCTGCCAGTCCCCTTCGAGCGTCCACCCGGCCGACGCCTCGAAGGTGTCCTTGAAGAAGCTCGGGATGATGCCGGCGCTCAGCGCGTAGGGGGATCCCCCGATGTCCGCCACCCGCACGTTCCCCTGCGCGTCGGTCGAGCTGACGCGGAAGTAGACCTTCCCGCACTCGAGGATCGGCCGCAGCGTCAGGGCGTGCGCGGAGACGAGCGTCCCGTCGGTGACGACCGTCCCCAGCGCCGGGGTCGTGCCCCACTCCACGCGGCTCGTCGAGAGCTCGTCGGAGTCCCACCGCACGATCGCGCTGTCGTCGGTGACGTCGGTCACGCGGATGTTGGTCAGCCCCGGGCCGGCGCAGTCGGCGACCGCGTCCTTGAACACGTTGACCTGACCGCCGTTGTCGTCGTTCACGTCGTGGTAGGTCACGGTGAGGATGTCGCCGCTCGCCACCTGGAGGATCCCGTCGCCGGGAACCGCCGCGCCTCCGGCGGTCGGAAGGGTCGCGGCGAACTGCGCGGTTGCCGCGCCGGTCTCGGTCAGCGTGATCGTCTCGGGGACGATCTCGCTCGACGAGCTGACGGTGACCTGGACCGTCTCGATCGCGAACGGGTCGTGGTTGAGGTCGAGGTCGAGGACCTTGACCTGGATCGCGTCGGCGCAGGCGTAGCGGCCGCGGTCGAGGAGGACCTCCCCGAGGTGGGGGAGAGGCGTGGCGGTCTGGCAGGACGAGAGCGCCCCTTCGCAGGCCGAGCTCGCGCCGATCGCGTGGACCGCGTAGTTGAGCGCGAGGCCGTTCGGAAGCTGATCGTCGATGTAGGTCGTCGTCGGCGCGGGCACGATCGCGATGACGTGGTGGCTGTCGGCGCACGAGACCTCGTTGCGCAGCACGGCGTAGCTCACGGCGTTCGGCACCGGGGTCCACGAGAGCGAGACCTCCTTGGCGCCGGGGCTCGCCGTCAGCACGGGGGTCGCAAGCGCGGCGCAGGCCGAGGTGCTCTGGTTCGAGGGATCCGCCGCCGCGCCGCAGGCGATCTTGTGACGGTTGAACGCGGCGAAGATCGCCGCCGCGTGCGGGGTGCCATTCGCGAGGTTGCCGTCGTCGTCGTCGACGTTGCGCAGGTCGTTGAACCAGGACCCGGCGTTGCAGCCGTCGGAACTCGGCAGCGCGCAATTGTAGGCGTTCCCGCCCGATCCCTGCCGCGACATGAACCAGAGCTTCTCCGCGACGTGCCAGGAGGTCGCCGCGTCGAGCCCCGAAGCCGGGAGATCGCGCACCGCGAGGTCCCACAGCGTCTCGCCGACCACGTACCCTTCGCAGTGCTGCTCGCGGCCGCAGGGGCCGTCGCCGTTGCCGCAATTGTTCGTCACGAACCCCTGCGGCGTCGCCGGCGTGTGCGAGGTGTGCTTGTCCCAGTCGGCGTCGCGGACGCCGGTGCAGCTCAGGCAGGCGTCGCCGTAGCCGCCGCAGTTCCCCCCCGCGAGGTTGAACCCGCGGCCGTTGCACGACTCGTGCACGTGCATCAGCGCGACCACGTCGGCGTAACCCTCGGACGGGTCGTCGTAGCCGCCGCCGTCGTTCTCGTCGAGGCCGTGTCCCCACTCGTGGGTGATGATCCCCGCCAGCTCGGCGGTGTTCCCACAGCCGTTCCCGGCGCGGTACATGTTGAGCGTGCCGCCCCAGGTGGCGTTGCAGGTCGCGTTGACGTTCGAGTTCAGCGTGATCTGGCCGTTGAGCCAGGCGTTTCCCGGAAGCCAGTGGCGGACCCGCTCGTTGATCCGGTTGACCGTGTAGTACCCGGAGCGGGAGGGATGCGTGTTCCCCGCGCTCGAGCCGGGCGGGACCGCGCAGTTGGTCTGCCCCGCGGGCCCGGACAGGAGATCGAGGTCGGAGTCGCAGGTCGTCGATTGGCTCACCGGGCCGCACGCGTCGTTGACGCGGAGGTAGGGGCCCGCGAGCGCGGTCGTCGCCGTCGCGCCGGCGGAGGAGCAGTCGAAGCCGCCCATGTCCCCGGCGGTCGCCGGCACGCCGTTCACCGTGACGTTGACGTAGGGCATCGGGAAGCCGACCTGCTCGACGCTGTCGAAGCCGCTCCCGTCCTGCGACATCGGGAAGACGCCCCCCTTGACCTGCGCGTACCTGATGTCGTCGTAGAGCGCGAGGATCGCTCCGGTGACCGCGTCCACCTTCCCCACCCACCGGCCGCGCTCCCCTTCGACCTCGACGACGAACGTCCAGGCCAGGTGGAACGCGGTCCCGGCGCCGGCATGCCCGCGATAGGCGCCGTACTCGGTCCCCGACGGGGCCGACGGGACGATCGTCTGGACGGGAGCGGCGGGCTCCGTCACGACGTCGCTCGGGAGCACGCCCATGTAGGTGTAGAGGAGCTGCCGCGCGGTGCCGGCGGAGACCAGCGCGCGCGGTGCGCGGGCGAGGGGGCCCCAGCGGTCCGCGCCGAAGGCGACCATCGAGCCGTGATTGATGAAGAAGCGGAGCCGTGAGCCTTCGACGGGGACGCCGTCGATGACTCGATTGAAGAGAAGCTCGAAATGGTCGGGCGAGGTGCCGCCGGAGCCCGCGGGCTCGAGGACGAGCTGGCGCGGGTCCACGTGGAGGAGCACGCCGTTCGACGAGAGGAAGGCGCGCGCCTTGGCCTCGAGCGCCTCGAGCGTCGGGACCGTCGCCGGGTCGTACCAGGGGATCCCGGGTCCGGTGACGAGAACCGGAGACCCCGAGCGGCGGTCGATCCGCACGTCCCAACCCGATCCGTGCGCGGAGCGGAACGCCGACCAGCCGGCGCGCTCGGCGTCGAACCCCGCGATCTCTTCGGGTGTCTCGGCGACCACACCGAGCGAGGTGCCGGGATCGAAGATCACGAGGCGGTCGAACCGGCTCGGCTCCCTGGTCTCGACATAGGCCGAGGCCGGGAGCGCCAGGAAGCAGACCAGCGAGAGGACGCAGATCGGGCGCACGTATCGACGGATCACGGGTAACCCCCCTTTGACCGGCCGGAACTATCCGGTCAATCAGGGGGTCCAGCAACCCTTAATGGGCCGCGAAAAGCGAATTGGCGAGGCTGTACCCGCCCGAACGGATCACTAACGCGAGAACCGCAGGTCCCTCTTCTGGTCGGCGAGGATCCGGTCCTGCGTGCGAACGATGACCCGGTATTCGGTCATCGGCGCGTTCATCGCTCCCGGCTTGAGCACGTCGAGCGTCTGGATGCACGGCTCGCCGTCGGGCTCGATCTTCATCGGCGTGAAGTCGGCCCCGGAGGCGCCGGCTACGACCCGATCGACGATCAGCGGCCCCTTTGCGCTACCGCGGCAGACGATCGATTGCATCGTCGTCCACAGCGAGGGATCCAACGCCTCCTCCGGCCCCACCGCGATCGGCGTGTTCAGGGTGGAGAGATCGATCCGCGCGACGGCCGCCGCGCGTCCTTGCAGGAGCGCGATCGGCGCGATGACGGCCTCCGTGTTCAGCGCGGGCCATTCCGCCTCGACATCCGCCGAGACGATGTCGTCGGATTCCGGATCGTGGACGACCGCGACGACCCGCACCGGCCCCGGCGAGAAGGAGACGTTGCCGTCCAGCACGAGAGGGCGCGGCTTGCCGGAGGTCGCGATCGACCGCGAGAGCTCGGCGACGACCGTGCCCTTCTGGATCACCGACGCCCCGAGGTCGACACCGATCCGATGGGGGACGCTCGAGTCGTAGCGGATCTGCACGCTCGCCTTCCACCGCCCGCCCTCGACGCCGCGTGGGACGAGCCCGATGTGGAGGCCTCTGTTCACTCCCGGCGTGGGGGCGACGAACGCGGCGGTCAAGCGCGCGGCGAGCAGCTCCGATTCGCTCGGGATGACGATCCGGCTCGGCACGCGCATCGAGACGCCGTGGATCTTCGAGACGAGCGTGACGGCGAGCGGCCGGTCCTTCGGCAGGTCCCCGGGGTCGAAGCTGACGAGGTACGGGCAGGACATGCGCGCTTGGATCCCCGAGGCTATACGCTCGGCACGCACTCCCCGGATGTACGCCTCGCCGCCGGTCTCGGCCGCGAGACCGACCAGCGTGTCCTCGGCATGATTGACGCGCTCCAGCTCCGTCCCGTGAGGCGTCACCGAAGTCATCCCCTGGGCCTCCACCGTGAACAGGTGCACGCCGCGGGCGGTTGCGGCTTCGACGATCGCGTCGAACTCGGAGGCGGCCGACGGGATCATCTCCGAGGAGGTGACCTCCTTGTCCTCGAAGTTGCAGGGGAGATGGAAATAGTGGAGGCCGGCCTTCTGGCGGAGCGTGTCGCCGAAGTAGACGACCGCCTTCGGCGGCGGCACCTCGGCGATCGTCGCGAAGGTGTGGATCAGTCGATCCTTGGTGCGCAGGACGAAGCTCCGCTCCTCGCGGGCATACCATCGCGCCTTCGCCACGCACGCGAGTCCCAAGGCATCGATCGAGCTCAGGACGTCGTCGATGCGGGAGCCTTCGGTCATCGCATAGGCATCGAACGCGCGCGGGTCGTCGCGCATGGTCTTCAGGCCCGCGAGCAGGCGCGGGACGTCGCTCGTCGGCGGAACGACCGTCTGCGCGGCCGCCGCGCTCGAGATGATCGACGCCCGCGCGCCGTCGACGACCAGCTTCTCGATCAGCTCGCCTCCCAGCTCGATCGCGCGCGCGCGGCCGGCCATCGTGAGGTGCGTCTGGTCGAAGAAGAAGACGTAGATCGGACGCGGGAGCGGCACGGCGGGGGACGGCGGTGGGCCGGTCGCTTCGTCGGCGGGCGGCGCGGGGGCCTCCCCGCAGATGCGATCGAGGTCGAAGCCTTCGATCACCCGACCGCCGACGCTGAGGTCGAGATCGGCCGCGGTGAGCACGCGACCGGCGAGCGCGCGCTCGTC
>DASRJG010000139.1:0-37036 GCA_035649595.1 Candidatus Polarisedimenticolaceae bacterium | reverse complement strand
GATGATCGGCTCTCGCAGCGCGACGAGCCCCGCGGTCGCGGGGAGCGCGAGGAGGGCCGCGGCCCGCAGCGCGGCGGCCAGGTTCGCGCGGAGCCCTTCGCGGTCCCCCTGCGCGGCGTCCCGCGAGACCCGGGCGAGGTTCGCCGTGCCGATCGCCACGCCGAACAGCCCGATCGGGAGCTGGATCAGGCGGAACGCGAGCGAGAGCCAGGTGATCGGCCCGTTTCCGTAGCGCGAGGCGAGCCAGGTATCGACGAGGAAGTTGATCTGCGTCGCGGCCTGTCCGATCGTCGCCGGCAGCATCAGCCAGGCGATGCGGAGGAGACCGGGATCTCGCGGCGCCCAGTCGAAACGGAAGCGGAACCCGAGCGCCCGCATCGCGGGAACCTGAACGCCGAACTGGAGGAGGCCCCCCGCCATCGCCCCCACCGCGAGCGAGAGCCCCGCCGGCCAGCCGATGCGGACGAACACGGGGCTCAGCGCGACGACCGACGCGATCGCCGCGACGTTGAGGAGCGCCGGGGCGAGCGCGGGAATGAAGAAGCGGCCGTAGGTGTTGAGCATCCCCATCGCCACGGCGGCGATGGCGACGGCGAAGAGGAACGGCGCCAGGATCCGCGTCATGGTGGCGGACAGCGCGAGCTTCTCCGGCGTGAACCCGGAGGCGTAGACGCGCATGATCCAGGGGGCGAACGCGACGATCAGGAGCGTGACGGCGCCGAGGATGACCGCGAGCATCGTGAAGAGCCGGTTGGCGAGCCTCCACGCCGCCTCGGGCCCCTCGCGCTGGCGGACCGCTGTGAAGGTCGGCACGAACGCCGAGGAGAGCGCGCCCTCGGCGAAGAGGTCGCGCAGGAGGTTGGGGATCCGGAACGCCGCGAGGAACGCGTCCGTGACGAGACCGGCGCCGAAGTAGTACGACTGCACCTGCTCCCGCATGAGGCCGAGCACGCGGCTCATCGCGGTGGCGAGGCTGATCGAACCGGCGCTGCGGAGGAGGCTGGGGCGTTCGCTCATGTAGGCCCCGGAGGGCGGCGCATTCTAACGCCGTGTGGTAGGCTCCGCGCGCCTCCCAGGAGTCGATCATGGCGAGCGTCAACAAGGTGATCCTGCTCGGAAACCTCGGGCGCGACCCGGAGGTCCGCTTCACGCAAGGCGGCACGCCGGTCGCCAACTTCACGATGGCCACGACGGACCGCTGGAGCGACCCGTCGGGCGAGAAGAAGGAAAAGACGGAGTGGCACCGGATCGTCGTGTGGGGGAAGCAGGCGGAGATCGCCGGCGAGTACCTCCGCAAGGGCCGCCCGGTCTTCGTCGAGGGATCGCTGCAGACGCGGGAGTGGACCGACCGGGACGGGAACAAGCGCTACACGACCGAGGTCCGCGCGCAGCGCCTCCAGCTTCTGGGCCGGCCGGACGATCGCGGACCTTCCCCCGCCGCCGGCCCGTCGTCGGAGGAGATCGACGAGCCCTCCGGAAGCTTCGCCGAGGACGACATCCCGTTCTGATCGGGCGCCGCGCTTGGCGGGAGCCTCGCTCGCGGGGTATATAACCTGCTCGCGATCGAGGTGATCCCGTGCCCCTCCGCTCCCGCTCCGCATGGCTCGCGCCCGCGCTCTGCGCGGCGCTCGCGTCGTCCCTCGCCCCGGCGGTGAACCAGCCGAGCACGCTCCTCCCCGAGTCTCCGAAGAGCGGAGCCTCGGTCGGCAAGAAGCCCCGATTCATCCTCCGGATGGACGGGTCCGAGGAGCCGGAGAAGCTGCGCTTCAAGATCGAGATGTCCACCGACCACTTCAAGACGATCGCCTACACCTTCGACCAGCTGAAGGAATCGAACGGCTGGGCGTACACGGTGCTCGACGACCAGTCCCCCGGAGCGGTCTACTACGCGCGGCAGCCGCTGAAGGGCGGGTCGTACGAGTGGCGGGTCGCCTCCTGGGACGGGCTGAGCTGGCAGGAAGGCGGCGGTCGATCGCGGGTCGAGATCGACGACGTCCCCCCAGCGGACGTGGACGGCGTCCGGATGGCCCGCGATCCGAAGCGCGCCTGCGTGCTCATCACGTGGGCGCCGGTGGCGGTCGACGTCGACGGGCGGGCCGAGCGGGTTTCGAGCTACCACGTCTACCGCTACGCGGCGAAGGGTCCCACGCATCCGATCCGGCCGTTCGAGGCGGGCGAGACCTCCGGCTTGGAGCTCGAGGATTGCAACGCCGAAGCGCTGAAGAAGCCCATCCTCTTCTATCGGGTCGTCGCCGAGGACGAGGCCGGGAACATCCCCGGCCGCCGCTTCTGACGCGGGATCAGGGAGCGGGAGCGGGCGCGGCGGCTCCGAGGCGCTGGCGCGCCTCGGCCGCGAACGGGCTCTGCGGGAATCGCGCGAGGAGGTCCTCGCACGCCTTGCGCGCGTCGTCCGATCGGCCCTGCCGCTCGCGCAGCTCCGACAACAGCATCAGCGCGGCGTCCGGAGGATAGGTCCCCGGCGGCGGCGCCGCGGCCAGCTCCTGCAGGACGCTCGCGGCCCTCTCTGCGTTCCCGGACGCTTCGAGCGCGGCGGCGAGCGAGACCTTCGCGGTCGCGGCGATCCGCTCGTTCCCGCCGGAGGCGAGCGCCTCGAGGACGGGGACGGCATCCGAGGCGCGACCGACCGCGATCAGGGCCTGGGCCCGGAAGTACCGCGCGACGTCGCCGACGGCGGTCGTCCCCCCCTTGTCGGCCGCCTGCTCGAACAGAGGGAGCGCCTCCGCGTAGCGGGGCGGCGGAGTCTGGCCGCCCGCGTTGGCATCGGGGGCGAAGGCCGCGAGCCCCTGCGCCAGCAGCCGGTTCGCCTCCTCCGACGCGCGCTCGCGCGACGAGTTCCAGGCGACGACCACGAGGACCAGCGCGATCGCGATCCCGACGGCGATGGCGACCCGCTTCCAGTGGACCTCGAACCACTCCCCGAGGTCGAACACTCTCTCGAGGAACTCGTCCTGCTCGAGCTGCTTCTTCGTGATCTTCGCCGTCGCCATCTCGAAACCTCGTGCGGCCTGGTGGGCCTGGCAGGACTTGAACCTGCGACCTTGAGTTTAGGAAACTCCTGCTCTATCCGGACTGAGCTACAGGCCCTCAAGCATAGGAGATCAAGCTGAACACGTTGTCGGAGGACAAGCGCTCGCGCCCTTTCAGGAACTTCAGCTCCGCGAGAAAACCGTAACCGTACACCTTTCCGCCGAGCCGTTCGACCAGCCGCCCGGTCGCCGCCGCCGTCCCGCCGGTGGCGAGCACGTCGTCCACGACCAGCACGCTCTGCCCCCGCTCGATCCCGTCCTCGTGCATCTCGAGCCGCCCGGTGCCGTACTCGAGCGTGTAGTCCTCCCCCATCAGCTTCCACGGGAGCTTGCCGGGCTTGCGGACGGGGACGATGCCGAGCGACAGCTCGTAGGCGAGCGCCGCGGCGATCATGAAGCCGCGCGCCTCGATCCCCACCACGACGTCCAGCTTGTCCCCGCGGAACCGCCCCGCGAGCCTCTCGATCACCGAGTGGAACGCCGGCCCGCTCTTGAAGAGCGTCGTCAGGTCGTAGAAGGTGATCCCCGGCTTGGGGTAGTCCGGAACTTCGCGGATGATCTTCTTCAGATCCGAGACCACCATCGAGACACTCGCGAGTGAAGTGATTGGTCGGGGCGAGAGGATTTGAACCTCCGACCCCCTGGTCCCGAACCAGGTGCGCTACCAGGCTGCGCTACGCCCCGACCCCGGCGAAACCCGGGGAGGATAACAGCGCCCCCTCAGGACGTCCAACCGTACTTCCCCACGAGCGGAACGAAGCGGCAGGGGCCGTGTTCCTCGCGCTTCGGTCCCTCCGCGGTCTTCACGACGCGCGTCAACACCTCGCCGATCGGGAGGACGAGGCGGCCGCCCTCGTCGAGCTGATCGAGGAGCGGCGCGGGGACGTCGGGAGCGGCGGCGGTCACGATGATCGCGCGATAGGGTGCGAACTCGCTCCAGCCGTAGCTGCCGTCGAAGATCTTGAAGTGGACGTTCTCGATGCCGAGCGCACGGACGCTCTCCCGGGCGCGCTTGGAGAAGACCGCCAGCCGCTCGACCGAGTACACCTGGTCGAAAAGGCGGCTCAGCACGGCGGCGTGGTAGCCCGAGCCCGAGCCGATCTCGAGCACGCGGCCGTCGCGGTCCGGCTCGGCAAGCTCGCACATTCGCGCGACGATCCAGGGCTGCGAGATCGTCTGCTTCTCGCCGATCGGCAGCGACGCGTCGTCGTAGGCCTTGACGCGAAGGGCCTCCTCGACGAACGGCTCGCGGGGCACGCCCCCCATCGCGTCGAGCACGCGGCGATCGGCGATGCCGCGCGATTCGAGCTCGCGCACCATCCGGGCTCGACGGCCTTCCCCGGCCTTCATGGAAGGGTCAGCCCCCACGACGCGAGCACGCTCCGCGTCGGATCGTGCGTCATGTCCGCGTGCAGCGGCGTGATCGACGCGTATCCCTCGCGGATGGCGGCGTGGTCGCCGTCGGGCTCCCCCGCCGGCGTCATGTCCGCGCCCGCGATCCAGTAGTACGGGCGCCCCGAGGGGTCGAGGCGCTCGACGACCGCGGCGCGGTAGCGCCGGGTCCCGAGACGCGTGATCCGGATCCCCTTGGGGGCTCCCGCCGGGACGTTGACGTTGAGGAAGACCCCCGCGGGGAGCTCATGCGTGAGCACCGCCTGCGCGACGCGCGCGGCCAGCGCCGCCGCGACCGCGTAGTCCGGCTCGCCTTCGTCCCCGCGCTCGACCGACACCGCGATCGACGGGACCCCGAGCAAAGTTCCCTCGAGCGCCGCCGCGACGGTTCCCGAGTAGGTCACGTCGTCCCCGACGTTCACCCCGCGGTTGATCCCGGAGAGCACGAGCGCCGGCGGCCGTCCCCCGGTGAGATTGAAGACACCGAGGTGCACGCAGTCCGTCGGCGTGCCGTCCACCTCGAAGCGCTCCTCGCCGCGCGAGCGCACCCGCAGCGGGCTGAGCAGCGTCAACGCGTGCCCCGCGCCGCTGCGCTCGCGGTCCGGTGCCACCACGACGACGCGCCCCAGCGGCGCGACCGCCCGCGCCAGCGCGGCGAGGCCGGGCGCGTCGATCCCGTCGTCATTGGTGACGAGCAGGCAAGGTCGATCGTCGGTGGTCACGGGGGCGAGATAGTCCGCGAACCTCCGGATTTCCGCAAGCCCGGATGAGCCCCTCGGTGTCCCCGCCTAGCGAATCGTCAGCCTGACCACGACGCAGGTCTCGTCGACGGTGGGAGAGCTCCCCTGGAACAGGCAGTCCGCGGCGATGCTGCTGCTCTCGACGCCGACGCGGATGGAGTAATCCTCGCCCGTCACGCCCTGCAGCGTCGTGTTCCCCTTGCCGTTCTGGCAGGAGACGCCGAAGCCTACCCCGCCGTACGTTCCGACGGCGCTCCCGCGCCAGCCGGGCTCGCATGCGATCGTCACGCGCTTGTCCGGCGGAACCGCCTGGACCGCAGTGAAAGAAATGATGCCCGTGAAGAGGACGGCCGTGGTCCCGGCCGCGAACAGAGCCTTCGTCATCGTCTTCATGCACAACCTCCTCGGGCGTCTATACGGCGAGGTTCCGCGCGGGACAACCGCCGAGTTTGGTAAGCTGAACCTTTCGATCCCGGCGTTTCGCTGGGTGGGAGGACGGATCATGAGGAAGGGAAGATGGGTCTTCGCGGGCGCGATGGCGCTCGTCATCGGGTTCGGGATCTCGTCGTACTTCTCGAAGGTCGAGGCGGCTCCGTGTCGCTGTCCGCTGATCTACGCGCCGGTGATCTGCGACCACGACCGCACGTATCCGAACCCGTGCGTCGCCAACTGTCACAACGCGAAGAACTGCGTCCCGACGGGCGGGCTGTAGGTCACTCCAGCATCGACTCGATCCGGTCCTCGGGGGCGGGCCGGATCGCGTCGTGCGCCATCAGCATCCGCGCGCAGCTGTTCCAGTGCAGCACCGCGTCGTCGTCCCCCGCCGGGCGGAGCGATTCGGCCTGTTCGTAGTGTCCCATCGCGCGGCGCAGCCATTCGAACGCCATCGCGCCCGCCATCGGCGCCCCGGAGCGGAAGTGCGCCTTCCCGCGCCGCTCGCACAGGATCCCCTCGTAGTAGGCGCGGGCGTATCCCTCGGGAAGCCGCGGCAGGAGGGCGAGCGCGCGGTCGAACGCCGGCTGGATCGCGCGCCCGAGCTGATCGCTGAGCGCGAGCACGAGGATGACGAGCGCCTCGCGGTTCTCGGGGTCGGCGGCGAGCACGTCGAGGCAGATGCTCTCCGCCTGGACCGGCTGGTTGAGGAGGCGGTAGCGCTGCGCGCGCTCGAGCGCGGCGGGGACCGCCGGCTTGGAGATCGGCTTCAGCGGGATGGGGCCGCTCATGAATCACCTCACCCGATCACGCGGAGCAGCCGCGCGAGCGGATCGTAGAACCGGTCCGCCACCCGCTCCTTGAGCGGGATGATCGCGTTGTCCGTGATCGTGATGCTCTCCGGACAGACCTTCGTGCAGCACTTCGTGATGTTGCAGAGCCCGAGCCCGTGCGCGCGCTTGAGATCCTCGGTCCGGTCCGCGGTGTCCAGCGGGTGCATCTCGAGCGCCGCCGCGTGGACGAAGAACCGGGGACCCACGAAGCGCCCGTGCTCGTGGTGGTCGCGGAGGACGTGGCAGACGTCCTGGCAGAGGAAGCACTCGATGCACTTCCGGAACTCCTGGACCCGCTCGATGTCTTCCTGCTTCATGCGCCAGGTCCCGTCGGGGGCATCGGGGGGGCGGGGTTGGAACGCGCGGATCGACTTCTTCGCCTCGTAGTTCCAGGAGACGTCGGTGACGAGGTCGCGGACGTGGGGGAAGGCGCGCATCGGCTCGACCGTGACCGGAGCGTCCAGCGGGAGATCCGACAGGCGCGTCATGCAGGCGAGCTTCGGCATCCCGTTGATCTCGGTCGAGCAGGAGCCGCACTTCCCCGCCTTGCAGTTCCACCGGAGCGCGAGGTCGTGAGCGGATTCCGCCTGGATGGCGTGGAGCGCGTCGAGCACGACCATGCCCTCCGACACCGGGGTCGTGTAGTCGCGGAGCTCCCCCTCGCCCCGCGCCCCGCGCCAGATCCGGAACGTGGCCTCGCGCATCAGGCGTTCTCCTGGATGATCCGCTTCATCGCGTCGGTCAACGGCGGGACCGGCTCCGTCGCGACGCGGATCGCGCCGTCCTCGCCGCGCCGGCAGACGAAGTTCACCGCGCCGAGCTCGGGCCGCTTCTCGGGGTAGTCGTCACGGAAGTGCCCGCCGCGGCTCTCCGTGCGGGCGAGCGCCGAGCGCGTGATCGCCTCCGCGCAGTCGAGCATCGAGCGCAGGTCCACGGCCGTGTGCCATCCCGGGTTGTACTCGCGGTTTCCCGTGACGCCGACCCGCGACGCCGCCGCGGCGAGCCTCTCGATCCCCGCGAGGGCGTCCTGCATCTCCGCCTCGCGCCGGACGATCCCCACCTTGTCTTGCATCAGCTCCTGGAGCTGGCGCTGGATCGCATACGGTCCATCCCCCGAGCCGTCGCGCTGGAACGGCGCGAGCAGCTCGCGCGCGGCCACGTCCACGTCGTCGCGCAGGATCGTGGGCGGCGGCGCGCTCTTCGCGTAGGCGGCGGCGTGCTCCCCCGCGCGCTTGCCGAACACCAGGAGATCCGAGAGCGAGTTCCCGCCCAGCCGGTTCGCGCCGTGGAGCCCCGCGGCGCACTCCCCCGCCGCGAACAGCCCCGGCACGGTCGCCATCTGCGTGTCGCCGTCCACGCGCACGCCCCCCATGATGTAGTGCGTCGTGGGGCCGACCTCCATCGGCTCCTTCGTGATGTCGATGTCCGCGAGCTGCTTGAACTGGTGGTACATGCTCGGGAGCTTCCGCTTGATGTGCTCCTCCGCGTCCTTCAGCCGCGACCGGATCCAGGAGATGTCGAGGAAGACGCCGCCGTGCGGGCTGCCCCGGCCGGCGCGGACCTCGCGCATGATGCAGCGCGCGACGTGGTCGCGGGTCAGAAGCTCCGGAGGCCGGCGCGCGCTCTTGTCCCCCTGCGTGTAGCGCCACCCCTCCTCCTCGCTGTCGGCGGTCTGGCTTCTGTAGTTGTCCGGGATGTCGTCGAACATGAACCGCCGCCCGTCCTTGTTCCGGAGAACGCCGCCCTCGCCGCGCACTCCCTCGGTGACCAGGATCCCCCGGACGCTGGGGGGCCACACCATCCCCGTCGGGTGGAACTGGACGAACTCGAGGTCCATCAGGTCGGCGCCGGCGCGGAGCGCGAGCGCGTGCCCGTCCCCCGTGTACTCCCAGCTGTTGCTGGTGATCGTGTAGGCGCGGCCGACGCCGCCGGTGGCGAGGACGACCGCCGGCGCGGGGAACACGCGGAGGTAGCCCCGCTCGCGGTCGTATCCGAAGGCGCCGGCGATCCGGCCGCCGTCCTTGAGGAGCGTCGTGATCGTGTGCTCCATGTAGACCCGGATCCCGAGGTGGATCGCGTGGTCCTGGAGCGTGCGGATCATCTCGAGGCCGGTCCGGTCGCCGACGTGCGCGAGGCGCGGATAGCGGTGTCCTCCGAAGTTCCGCTGGAGGATCCGGCCGTCCTCCGTGCGGTCGAACACCGCGCCCCAGGCCTCGAGCTCCCGGACGCGCTCCGGCGCCTCCTTCGCGTGGATCTCGGCCATCCGCGGGTTGTTCACGTACTGTCCGCCGCGCATCGTGTCGGCGAAGTGCACCTGCCAGCTGTCGCGGTCGTCCACGTTGGCGAGCGCGGCGGCGACGCCTCCCTCGGCCATGACCGTGTGCGCCTTCCCGAGCAGCGACTTGCAGACGAGCCCGACCGAGGCCCCCGCGGCCGCGGCGGCGATCGCGGCGCGGAGCCCCGCGCCGCCCGCGCCCACGACCAGGACGTCGTGCGGGTGGGAGGTCGCCTCGCCCATCAGAGAAGTCTCACGTCGGTCCAGATTCCCATCGAGCACAGGCGGACGTAGACGTCGGCGAAGGCGACGCCGAACAGGCTGAGCCACGCCCAGCGCATGTGGGCGCGGTTGAGACAGGAGGCGCAGTCGTACGCGCGCTTGCGCAGCGGCCGGGTCGAGATCTGATCCAGCATCCCCCCGGCGAGGTGCCGGAACGAGTGGCAGCCGAGCGTGTAGCCCGAAAGGAGGACGACGTTCGCCGCGAGCACGAGCGTGCCGACGCCGATGCCGAATCGGGTCCCGCCGGTCGCCGGGTCGGCGAACCAGAGCGCCTTCCAGACGTCGTGCGCGAGGATGAAGAGGAAAACGACCGCCGCGTAGAGGAAGTATCGGTGGGCGTTCTGGAGGATGAGCGGAAGGCTGTTCTCTCCCCGGTAGCGCGCGCGAGGCTCCCCGACGGCGCACGAGGGCGGGTCGGCCCAAAACGCCTTGTAATACGCCCCCCGATAGTAGTAACAGGTAAAGCGGAACAGAGCGGGGAAGGGGAGGATCAGGAGCGCCGGCGAGAACGGCAGCCACGCCGGCCAGAACGCGGGCTTCGGTCCGAACACCGCGTGGGGGGAATCGCCGAACAGCTCGGGCGAGTAGAACGGCGACAGGTAGTTGCCGAAGTGGTAGTGCGCGTTCTGGAAGGCGGCCCAGGTCGCGTAGGCGACGAAGCTCGAGAGGATCACGAACACGGTCAGGGGTTGGATCCACCACGCGCCGCGCCGCCGCGTCGCGAGGAACCCCGCTCGCCGGAGCGGGACGTCGAGGCTCTCCATGGTGCGCAGGATACCCTCTTCCGCCTCCCTGCCCATCCTCGGCCTCTTCCTCGTCTCCGGCGCGGCGTCCCTCCTCTTGGAGACCGTCTACCGCCGTCAGCTCGCGCTGGTCCTCGGGAGCTCCGTCGTCGCGACTTCCGTGACGCTCGCGGTGTTCCTCGGCGGGCTCGCGATCGGGGCGGCGCTCTTCGGGAGCCTCGCCGACCGCGCGGCGCGGCCGCTCCGGCTGTACGCGCGTCTCGAGATCGGAGCGGCGCTCGGCGGCGCGGCCGCCCTCGTCCTCCTCGAGCGGGCGACGAGCCCGCTCGCGATCGCGCTCCTCCTGCCGCCGACGATCTGCATGGGGGGCACGCTCCCCGCGCTCACGCGGCAGATCGCGCGGGGCCGGCGGATGCTCCGCCCCGTCGCGGTCCTCTACGGCGTCAACACGCTCGGCGCGGCGATCGGGGCCGGCCTCTCCGGGTTCGTTCTGTTCGAGACGCTCGGCGTGCGCCGCACCGGGTGGCTCGGCGTGACGCTGGCCGCGGCGGCGGGCGTCGCGGCCGCGGCGATCGACCGCGGGACCGAGCCCGCCGCGGACGAGGAGGACGCCGCCGTCGTGTCGGCGGCCGGCGCGGGCTCCCGCGCCGCGGTCGCGTGCGCGGCGATCGGCGGCGCCGCCGCGCTCGGGTACGAGGTCGTGTGGACGCGGATCCTCGCGCTCCCGCTCCGCTCCTACAGCTACTCGTTCAGCCTGATGCTCGCTCTGTTCCTCGTCGGCTTGGTCGCGGGGACGCTCGTCGTGGCGCGGCTCGCGCCCCGGATCGAGGACCCGATGCGCGCGCTCGCGGTCGCCCAGCTCGCCGCGGGGGCGTACGTCGCCGCGAGCGTCTTCTGGCTCCCCGCCCTCCTCAAGCCGGCGGCGGAGGGGGCGGGGTTCGGCGCGTTCGTGCTGAACGGGCTGATCCGCGCCGGGCCCGTCGTCCTCCCGCCGACGTTCCTCTCGGGCATGGCGCTCCCCCTCGCGGCCCGCGCGTTCGTCCCGTCGTCGAAGGGGGCCGGCCGAGGCGTCGGCTGGGTGTACGCGATGAACACGGCGGGCTCGATCGCGGGCGCGCTCCTCGCCGGGTTGGTCGCGCTCCCCACGGTCGGCGCGTCGCGGGCGCTCGTCTTGTGCGGCGTCCTGGGCGCGACCGCCGGGGCGGTCGCCGGATTCCGGTCCTGGCCGGTCGCCTCGGTCGCGATCGTGGGGGCCTGCGCGGTCGCGCTCGCGCGCCCCCCCGGCGCATTCGTCGCCGCGTTCGCGGGGGCCGGCCGCTCGGCCGCGCCGACGGCCCCTCTCTACTTCCGCGAAGGGGCGACCGACACCGTCGCCGTCGTCCGGCGCGACTACGGGTTCCGGGACCCCGACGCCAAGAGCGTGATCGTCAACGGGATCGCGATGACCGCGACCGTGAAGCCCGTCTGGCGCTACATGGCGGCGGAGGGCCACCTCCCCGCGCTCCTCGCGCCCCAGCCTTGCCGGGGGCTCGTGATCTGCGTCGGGACCGGGATCACGCTCGAGGCCTTGGCCTCGCACGCGGGCGTCACGTCGGTCGACGCCGTGGATCTCAGCGAGTCGATGCTCGGCGCGCTTCCGGTGTTCGAGAAGGAGAACCGCGGCGCGTTCCACGATCCGAAGGTCACGGTCGTCCACGACGACGGCCGGCACGCGCTCGCCCGCTCGCCCGAGCGATACGGCGCGATCACGCTCGAGCCGCCGCCGCCGATCGTCGCGGGCTCGGTTCACCTTTACACGCTCGACTTCTACCGGCTCTGCCGGAAGAGGCTCGTCCCCGCCGGGGTGGTCGCCCAGTGGCTCCCCCTCCACGCGCAGAGCCTCGCCTCCGCGCGCGCCACGGCGCGAACGTTCCTGGAAGCGTTCCCCCACGTGCAGCTCTGGCTTCCTTCCATCCGCGACGCGGTGCTCGTCGGCTCCGAAGCCCCGCTGCACCTCGACCCGGCCCGCCTGCGCGCGGCGTACGCGAGCCCTGCGTCCCGCGAGAGCTTGGAGGCGGCCTACTTCGAGACCCCCGAGGCGCTGCTCGCGACGCTCCTCCTCGAGGACGACGGCGTGGCGGCGTGGTGCAAGGGGGCGGACCTGATCACCGACGACCGTCCGTCGATCGAGTTCTTCCGGCGCTACGGCCGCACCATGAGCGACCACGACATCGCGACGCTGCTCGGTCCGGCGCGCGCGGACCTCTCCGCCCTGCTGGCCCCGCCGGCCGCCCCGCGCGCCGAGATCCTCACGGCCGCGGGCCGCCCGCTCGACGCCCCGCGGGTCCCCGACGCCGACGCGGCGCTCACACGCGCGGCCGAGCGAGAGCGCGGCGCGCATCTGCTCTACCTGCGCTCGGAGATCGAGGACGATGCGAAGCTCGCCCGCGAGGCCGCGCGGGCCGCACGCTCCACGCGCTTCGGCCTCTACCGGCTGGGGTGCGACGTTCCTCAGCTCGAGGCGCTGCGGCTCGAGACCGGGGGCTCGGGGGCCTGGCGCCGCCAGGTCGAGGCCTGCCGCCGGCTAACGCTCGGCGAGTGAGTGCACGCTCTCGAGCGCGTCCGCCATCTCCACGGCGGAGGCGTAGCGCTGGGCGGGGTCCTTCGCCAGCGCGCGGAGGATCACCGCCTCCAGCGCCGGCGCGAGGCCGGCCTCCAGATCGCGGGGTCGCGGCGGCGGGGCATCCCGATGTTGCGCGAGGACGCTCGCGAGCGAGCTCCCCTCGAACGGGAGGCGGCCGGTGAACATCTCGAAGAGGAGGACGCCGGCCGCGTAGACGTCGGAGCGTAGGTCGGCGGGCTCGCCGCGGGTCTGCTCGGGGGACATGTAGTGGGGCGTCCCGGCGAGGATCCCGTCGCCGACGCGCGTCGCCGAGGCGAGGCGCGCGAGACCGAAGTCGGCGATCTTCAAGGTCCCGGCGGCGTCGAGCAGGAGATTCGACGGCTTGAGGTCGGCGTGCGCGATCCCGCGCGAGTGAGCGGCGATCAGCCCGGCCAGGAGCTGCCGTGAGAGGCGAAGCGCGGCGCCGGACGGGAGCCGCCCGCGCGCGAGCAGATCGGCGAGCGCGATCCCCTCCACGCATTCCATCGTCAGCAGGTACGTCCCGTCCGTCGCGGCGAGGTCGTGCGTGCGGACGACGTTGCGGTGCGTGATGCGGCGCGCGAGCCGGATCTCGTCGCGGAACCGCTGGAGCCGCTCGGGGTCCGAGGCGATCGCCCGCGCGTCGAGGACCTTGACGGCGACGACCTCGTTGATCTCGCGATCGAACGCGCGATACACGATCCCCATCCCCCCGGCGCCGAGGGGGGCGAGGACGTCGAATCGTCCCGCGAGCACGCTTCCCGTGGGGAGGGCGTGCCGGGCGAGGTCGCGGGAGGCGCTGCCGATCCGCGTCACCGTCGCCTCGCCGCCGACGTCGGAGGCTCGGGGCTTCGAGGGCGCGACCCGCGAGAGGGTCGCGAGGTAGGTGTCCATCTCCTCCTTCTCCGCGAGCTCCGCGACCATCGCGCGAAACGCCTCGCTCAGGCGCCCGATCTCGTCGTGCCCTCCGGGGGGGAGCGGCGCGTCGTACACCCCTTCGCGCACGCGGGCGACGGCTTCGGCCAGACGCGACACCGGACGCGTGATCCGGCGGGCGACCACGACGCTGGTGATCAGGGCGATCGCGAGCGCGATCGCGCCGGTGACCGCGAGGGTCCCCTCCACGCCGCGCAGGGCGCGCACCTCGCGGTCCTCCGGACGCAGCACCACGAAGCCCCCCGCGACTTTCCCGGTCAGGTCCTCGAGAGGCGCCACGAGCGCGGCGTGCCGCTCCCCTTCGAGATCCAGCCGGGCCGCGGTCGGCGCGGGGGATCCCATGATCGCGCGCGCGGCGTCCACCTGCGGCGAGGCGAGCCACTGCGCGAGCCCGCTCCGCGCGAGACGCATCGAGCTTCCCAGCGGGGTCACGCCCGAGCCTTCGGTGTCGCGCGCGAAGAGCGCGACCTCCCCTCCCGCGATCCGGGTCAGCTCGCGCGCGAGGTCGTCGTCGAGCGTCTCGAGCGCGACGATCGCGCCGACGATCCGCGTCCCCGCCTCGGCGATCGGCGCCGCCGCCGCGAGGAACAGTCCTCCCCGGGCGTCGCGCCAGAGACCGCGCACGACCGAGCCGTCCAGCACCGGGGCGAGGAGCGGGTCCTCCGCGAGCGACGACCGGGCCGCGCGCAGGCGCAGGGTGTCGGCAAGAATGACCCCCGCGCCGTTCGCGACGATCAGCCGGTCGCAGCCGTAGAGCGGCAGACGCTCCTGGAGGTTGTCGAGGATCGACTCCTCGTGCCCCTCGGCGACGTAGGCGCGGAACGGCGGGTCGTTCGCGAGCAGGCTGTCCACCAGCTCGAGCCGGCGCAGCCGCTCCCCGATCGCCTCGTCCACCCGGTCGCGGCCGTCGGTCAGCGCGCGGATCAGCTCCACGCTCTGGAGCTGATGAACGCGCAGCGCCACGGCGCCGATCCCCGCGAGGACGATCACGGCGACGAGCGCGGTCGCGAGCGCGGCGATCCGCGCGGCCAGGCCCCATCGAGGAAGGCGGACGGGCGGCATCAGTAGTCGGGCGGCGCGTCCCGCTCGTCGTAGGACCGGCCGTTCTTGTCGAGGTGCGGGCGCGCCTTGTAGCCGCGGGCGTCGAGGGCGAGCGCGACGGGCGGGGCGTCGGCCTCCCCCACCGTGATCGCCTGCGTCGTGGTCCCGCCCCGCTCGTCCCAAGCGTGGATCTCGTAGCGGCCCGGCGCCACGTCGGCCATCGTGAACGCGCCGTCGGCGGCCGCGCGCGCGACGTGACGCGCCGGGGCGACCACGATCGTCGCCGCCATCTTCGGATGGACGTTGCAGTAGACGCGGACGATCCCGGGGCGCGGGAGCGACGCCTCCCGGGACTCCCCTTTCCCGTACAGCCCGAGGTCGAAGGGGTTTCCCTCGGAGAGCGAGAAGACGTTGTGCCTGATGGTGTCGCCGTTCGGGAAGGCGACCGTCGAGCCGGGGGGGACGACCAGCAGCGCCGGGGCGAACGTCTTCTCCCGGGTCTCGATCCGCTCCCGCCGCGGAGGCGGCACCGGTCCCGGGCCCCCTTCGAGCCACACCACCACTCCGGACGGATCGGAATTCCCCTTTCGTGATTCGATGGACACGAATCCGCGCACCGTGGCGGCATCGCCTGCGCGCGGGGCGAGAAACAGCGGGAGCGCGAGAACGGCGATCGGGCGTGCGCGCATCGAAAGCACTCTACGCCAGGCCGACCGATATTAGCGGCATGGCGGCCGGCGCCCCGTGGATCCGCCGAGGTCTCGCGCTATCCCTGATCGCGCTGGGGCTCGCCGCGCCCGACGCATCCGCCAACAGCCTGGGACGCGACGACGAGGCGGTCGTCCTCACGGGCGCGAGCGTGCCCGCCTTCCTCGGCTGGCCGGTCGGCTCGATCGTCGCCTTCCGCTACGAAGGGGGGTGGCGCCCGATCCCGCTGCAGATCGACGAGCGGAAGGTCGTGGACTTCGGGACGATCTACGACGCCGCGCCGATGGGAACCTCGCTCCTCGCCTACACGGATCCCCTGACCTTCACGGGCGCCGACGTGGACCCCGCGCTCGACGCCGACGACGAGATGGCGCTCCGCGCCAGGGACGCGGGCGTGCGCGCGCCGATGACCGCGCAGCCGGCCCACACGGTCGCCGGCAGCCGCACGGACGTGTCGATCACCAACCCGATCGATTCCTCGAAGGCATGGGTGTCGCTCTTCAAGACCGACGGCTCCCTCGACCCGGCCGCGGGCGTCGCGCCGATCGGCTACACGTTCAGCCTGAGCTCCGGGAGCTACATGGCGACCTACAGCCTCGATTTCGGCCCGAACCCGGAGAGCTCGACGGTGACGACGCCCGCCTACAGCGTCCACTTCTCGGACCGCTGGATCCGCGACCAGCTCCGTGTCACCGCCGGCAGCGCCACGGGCGTGGACATCCTCGACCGCCACAAGGACCTGTTCGCCCCCGGCCAGTGCGGCCGCACCGAGGACACGTTCAGCGCGGGCGAAGGGGCGTTCATCGTCAATCGGACGGGACCCGTCCGCGCGATCCGCGGCTACGTGGGCGCCAACAGCGGCGTCACCACCTACCGCGTCCACAGGTTCTACGAGGCGGAGGAGGACGTGCTCACCGCGCTGCGCGTGCACGCGCTCCCGGGGATCGTGGATTATTTCGACTACGCGCCCGCGGCCGCGGGCATGACCTACCGGAACGACCTCAACACGGGCGGCGTCCCCGTCAACGGCTCCCCCGACGCGGTCGCCGCGGGCCCGATCACCTGGGAGATGATGACGGGCGCGCAGGGGACGATCGTCTCGACGTTCCTCCTCGCGACCGACATCGCCCCGTTCGCGACGACGTCGTACTACTCCGACACGACCCTGCCCCCCGAGACGCAGTGCACCGGAGATGCGTTCGAATACGGCGCCTCCGGATTCCGCCGCGCCGACATCATCCCGAACACCGACCCGACGCTCGGACCCGCGGCGACGATGGAGCTGACCCGCGTGATCCGCTACGCCCCTCCCAACCAGAGCCTCGCCTTCGCCCAGCGCAAGGCTCTCGAGGCGCAGTCGCCCCTCGCGCCGGCCGTCGTCCCGCCGCTCGCCTGCGGCCCCGTGGATCTCTGCGACAACGGCGCCGACGACGATTGCGACGGGACCACGGACGTCTCCGTCTGCGACGGCTACGACACCGGCTCGGACGGGCGCGTGGACGGCCTCGATCTTTCATTTCTTGGAAGATCGTTCGGGCAGTGCGGCCCGTCTCCCGCCGATTTCGACGGAGACGGCTGCGTCGACGGCGCCGACCTCGCGCTTCTGGCCGCCGCGTGGGCCTGCGCGGCCGGCGAGGACGTCTGCGCCCGTTGACACGGGCTGCTAGAGTGGCGCGGTTAGCGGGACGTTTCGAAACCCAAACTCAAGAGGTGAATCGATGAAGAAGATCTTTGCCGCCGCCGTGTTCGCGGTCGCCGCCGTCGGCGCGACCCAGCTCCTCTCCACGACCCCGGTCGATGCGCGCGTGGACTGCTCCACCGTCCGCTGCGCCGCCTGCCCGGACGGCTACCACTTCGCCCCCACGAAGAACAACTGCTGCCGCTGTCTTCCCAACTAGCTCGCCGCTGACGGCGCGGCGGGCGGGAAACGCCCGCCGCCCCGTCACGTCCGCTCCCGCCCCCTCACCGCCGCCGCCAACAGGATCGGCCTCGCCCACGCGGACAGCGGGGTTCGCCCCGCCGCCCCCAGCAGGAGCTTCCGCTCCGCCTCGTTGACCACGATCTGGACGAGATAGCGCCGCCGCTCGCGCTGAGGCATCGGCTTCGGGCCGGGCGATCGTCGTATTCTGTTCATAACTACATAATATCTGAATAGGATCGTGGAGGAGTGGCCGTAGCTTTTTCAGGGGAGGAACGTCATGACACGTCGCCTGAAGCTCGCCGTCGTCCTCGTCGTCGTGGGAGCGTCGCTCTTCGGGTCCACGGCCCTCGCCGACAACGGCCGCGGACGGAATCACTGTGAGATCAAGTGCGGGCCTTGCACGATGCTGATCGACTTGACGCCGAAGAACAAGAACGACTGCAGGTTCATCTGCGCCGCGATTCCGGACTGCATTCCGCCGGCGTGATCGGGGAGGCCTACGGGAGCGGCACGTCCCCCGAGGCACCGCCGGAGTTCGCGGCCACGACCAGGTAGAACCTGGTGGGTGCGGCCATCTCCCCCGCCAGCACGGCGGTGTTGCTCGCCGGCTGCCCGGCGACGGAGAACCCCGCCTGCGCGAGGTCGGACCGGTAGACCGTGTAGCCCGTCGCGGGGTCGTGGGCTCCGTCCACCGGCGGGACGCTCCAGTCCAGCCGTAGGTCGGCCGACTGCGGCGCGAGGCGAACGGACGACCCCACCCCGTTCGGCCTTCGCGTGACGTCCTCCCCGCAGACCCGGAGGTCGTCCAGGTAGAACCCCGACCGGACGTTGAGGCCGTCGCTGAGCAGGCGGAACCGGAACCGCACGCTCGGCGCGAGGTCGGCCAGCGAGGCGACGTCGATCGCCTCCGGCTGCCACCCCTCGCCGTACCCGAACCCCGACGTCACCGGGAGCCAGGTCGCGCCGCCGTCCGTGGACAGCTCGACCGATGCGAGGTCCTCGCCGGGCTCGTTGTCGAGCCAGCGCTGGTAGCGCAGCTCGACGTTCCGGAGACGGTGGAGATCGTAGGCGGGAGTCGTGAGCCGGTAATCACCGTCGTTCCCGTAGAGGCCCGAGAGGTTCGTCCCGTACACGTTGACGCCGCTGAACGCCGCCGCGGGGCCGTTCGCGCCGTTGTCCCCGAGCGGCGGACCGAACGCCCAGCCTCCGGTCGTCGAGTTCTCGATCGTCCAGCCGGGGTTCGCATCCAGGTTCTCCACGACGGCGCACGCGGCATGCCCCGTCGTGATCGTCAGACCGACGGTTTCGACGCTCGCGCACAGAGGCTGATCGGCGGTGAAGCTCACGCTCAATGCGGCGACGTGCCCGTCGGGCGCTCCGGGGGCGATCGAAGCCCCGAATCCGTCCCCCCCGACCGATGCGCCCGCGATGATCGTCCCGTACGTCGAAGCTCCATCGGTGATCGTCACGTACGGATCGGTCGAGGTCAGCGTCGCCGCGGCTCCGGTCACCGCGGCCGCTCCGATGTTGACCGCGGGCACGATCAGCTGGAGCGTCTCCCCCGCGTCCGCCGAGCCGTCGCCGTCACCTCCCTGGATGACGGCCTCGGACGCGGCGAGGCCGCTCGATCCCGACGGGACCAACCGCACCGGCCGATCGACGCGCGCGGTCCCCACCGTGACCGGCCACACCTGCGAGGCGTACCCGGACTTGGTCGTCCGGGCTTGGAACGTCCCGGGGCCGGTGAGCCATTGGTAGCGACCGTAGGTCGGCTCGGACGTCCGCGGGACCTCGCCGTACGTGAACACGACCTCGTCGAGTCCGACGGATGCTGCGAGGGGAGTCCCGGTGCAGGCGTCGGTGACGTGACCGCCGATCCCGGGTCCGTCGGGCCGGTCGAGGATGTAGTGCCATCCGGGACGCTGGCGGAGCACCGTCGAGTCCCGCCACCGCGAGTAGGACGGCTGGAACCCCTGGGCGAAGTCGTTCACCTCGATCTCGAGCGAGTACGTCGCGTTGTCGCCGTAGAACCACGCGTTCGTGTCGCCGTCCTCCGCGTAGAGGACTTCCCAGGTGATCCCGGGCTGGTACCAATGCGTCTCGCTGTCGCTCACGAGTCGCCCCGCCAGGTCCGACGCCAGGCGGCGGTAGAGGGCGTGCTCGGAGGTATGGAGGCCGGCGCAGGCGTACGGCATCAGGACCTGCTCTCCGTACGAGTGATACGAGAGGCTCAGGAGAGGACGCTCTGCGTGCGCCAGCGCCGCGATCCCGGCGGTCTCCGGCTCGCTCGCCGCGGACGGTCCGCGATAGCCGTCGCTGCCCGGGTCGCTCGACGATCCGCCGCACGTGTTCCAGTTGAAGGCGTAGTTCCGGTTCGGGTCCACGCCGAACGAGCCGTCCCCGTTGTTCCGGCGGTTCTTGCGCCACGACTTATCGCGATCGAAGACGTAGAACGAGCCGTCCGGATTGTGGCTGGGGAGGACGAAGATCTCCCGCGAATCGACCCAAGCGGTCGCCTCCGGGTCGACGCCGTATCCGGTCAGGAGCTGATCGGCGATGTCGATCGCGATCTCCGGGGTCATCACCTCCCGAGCGTGGTGCTGCGCGATGAAGAAGATCGCCGGCTCGTCCTCCTCGACGGCCGGGTTGTCGGAGATCTTCAGCGCGTAGACCGGCCGTCCCTGCTCGGTCGTGGCGTACGGGATCTTTCGCGCGAGTGCCGGATACGTCGCGACCAAGGCGTCGAGCTTCGCATTGACCTCCGCCGGCTCCATGTAGGCGTCCAGCGGGTTCGCGAGCAAACTCTCCGAGAGGTCGCGCGCGACGGTGACGAGGAAGCCGGAGCGCCGCAGCAGGTCGTAGTCCCCCCGGTCGCCGACGACGTCCACGATCTGCGCCTTGTCGTCCACGCCGGCGACGTCGAGATCGAGGCGCTGCAGCCGCGGGACCTCGCGTTCGCGATCGACGATCTGCACGCGGAGCAGGAGGATTTCGGTGGACCGGTCGGCCCCCGGGGCCGCTGCCGCCGCGAGGAGGACGGCGAGGAGAGGCAGCGGACGTCGCACGGCGGGAAGCATACGTCGAGTCCGTTGGCGCGACCGTTCTTCGGCGGGTAGGCTCGATTTGACATCAACCAGGAGGACGGATCCATGCGCAACATGGGATGGAAAGGTGCGGCTCTCGCGGCCCTGGTCCTGACGACGCTCGCCGCCGGCGGGTGCTCGGACTCGGGCTCCGTCACCGGAGGCTCCTCGAGAGGTCGCGTTCACGTCATCATGGGAGGCGGCGCCTCCGGTCAGGCGATGGTCGCGGCCCCGACGCTTCACGGCGACGACTCGGGACGCAGCGTCGCGTCCGCGAGCGTCTCGCTCACGAGCATTCTGGCCCGCAATCTGGACGGCGAGCTGGTCGGCGTGTCGATGGACCTGCCGACGACGATCGACCTGATCGATCTGATCGAGGGGAAGACGGTTGATCTTCCGGTCGGAACGCTCCCGGTCGGGACGTACGACCAGCTCGTGGTGGTCATCAAGTCGCTGCACGTCGTGCTGTCGGACGGCACCCAGGTGGACGTCACGCCCCCCGGCGGGGGCTGGACGGCGGTCGTCCCGACCGAGACGTTCGACGTCGTGGACGGCCAGGTCACCACGGTGCACCTGAACTTCCGGTCCGAGAACGCCTTCCGCTGGGTGGAAGGGAAGCTGGAGTTCGATCCGGAGTTCGATTGCGACGTCGATCACCATCACGGCCATCACGACGACGATGACGACGAGGACGAGGACTGATCCTCGGGGTCGTCTCCGACACGCACGGCCGCATGCACCCGGCGACGCTCGACGCGCTCGCCGGCGTGCAGCGGATCGTCCATGCGGGGGACGTCGGTGATCCCGCGATCCTCGCCCGGCTCGCCGCCGTCGCCCCCGTCACCGCCGTAAGAGGCAACGTCGATCGGGGGGAGCTGGCCCGCGCGCTCCCCGCGTTCGAGGTCCTCGAGGTCGAGGGACGATCGCTCTACGTGTGCCACGACGTGGCCGGCCTCGACATCGATCCCGCGGCCGCGGGGTTCGTGGTCGTGATCTCCGGCCACACCCATGTGGCGAAGGCGGCGATGACGGGGGGCGTCCTCTATCTCAACCCCGGGAGCTGCGGCCCGAGGCGGTTCCATCTGCCGATCACGCTGGCGCGCCTGACGGTCGAGACGGGCCGGATCGTGCCCGAGATCGTCACGCTGGCCGTTTGAGCGGCCGCCCTCAGTAGACGCCTCCGCCGGTCGTCACGCCCCGGACGCCCGCGCTCGCCGCGTCGAACGTCACCGCGCCGATCGGGGCGAGGTGCGAGTCGAAGGCGCGCGGCGCGCCTCCCCCCAGGCCGATGAGGGTCAGCGAGGTCGCCCCGTCCCCCTGAACGTCGAACGGGAGCGCGATCACGACGGCGGAGCTGCCCGGGACGCCGTTCCCCGCACCGCCGCTCTTCTTCACCTGAATGCGAACGACCGACCGGTCGGTCATGCCGTCCACGTCCATCGAGATCGTCTGACCGGCGTCGGGCTCGAGCGCGGATTGCGGATACGCCGTCTGCTCCCGGAACTTCACGAGGTCCGGGTTCCCGATCCGGACGCCGAGCTCGAACCCGAACAGATCGAGAGCGGGCTCGGGGCCGTAGACGACCACGTCCACCACCACGCGCGCCCCCGAGCTCGACCTTCGAACCAGCTTGACGAGCCCCGGGGCCGGCGGGGTCGCGCTCGCCGTGAACCGGGCCGAGGTCATGGTGTCGCCGCCGCAGCTCGCGAGCGATCCCGCGACGACCAGGGCGAGCGATCCGAGGCGGAAGGAACGGGAACGGATCATGACGTGCCTCCTTTCGAATCGGCCTGGAAGAAAGGCCCCGCCCGGCGGGGTGGTCGCCGGGCGGGACCCCGGGCTCAACGGCCGAACCGTCCGATGGGCCCGTTTGCGAATCGTTCTCATCGCTCGGTCTCCTTTCAGTTCGTGCGCGTGACCGCGACGCCTTCCTGCTCGAGCATCGCGGCGATCAGCGGGGAGCAGCCGACGATCCCCACGCCCGATCTCGCGAGCCGGGCCAGGGTCTCGAGGCCGGTGGGGCCGATGAATACCAGCTCGGAGAGATCGAGGACGACGCGGCGGCCGGCCCGTCGCAGCTCGCCGCATTCCCTCTCGAGCAGGTCCGTCCAGCCGGTGACGAGGCGCCCTTGAAGGATCAGGGTCACGTGGTCGCCCTCGTCCTCGTCGCGTTGGATGCGAAGCATCTCGTCCTCCTTCGGGCTGGCGGTCGGGACGGTGAGAAAGGCAACGCGAGTGCCAGGCGTCCGTTTGCGCGCAGCTCGGACGGCAATCCCTTGGAGGCGTGAGGGTTGGGAGTCGCGTCGGGAGCCGGACGGCTCGGTCAGCGCGGGCGCGGCGCGCCAACGGGTTGGCGGTTTGCCAACGAGCCGATCAGGAGGGCCGGGAGATGCCGAGCTTCCTCATGCGCGCTTCGAGCGTCGTCCGCTTCAGCCCGAGGATCTTGCCGGCCCCGCGCTCCCCGCTCACCCGCCAGCCGACGCTCTCGAGGACTGTGACGATGTGCTCCCGCTCGATCTCCTCGAGCGAGCGCCCCGGCTTCCTCTCGGGGAGCGCCTCCGGCGTCGCGAAGGAGTCGTCCAGCTCGAGCCGGCTCTTCGCGCAGAGGATCACGGCGCGCTCGATGACGTTCTGCAGCTCCCGGACGTTTCCCGGCCAGGCGTACGCCGTGAGCCGGCTCAGGGCCTGCTCGCTGATCGAGTCGATCGCCTTCCCCATCTTCGACGCGTAGACCAAGGCGAAATGGCGGGTCAGGCGCGGCACGTCCTCCATCCGCTCGCGCAGCGGCGGGATCGCGATCGGAAAGACGTTCAGCCGATAGAACAGGTCCGCGCGGAAACGCCCCTCCTCGACCGCCTTCGCGAGATCGCGATTGGTCGCGGCGATGACGCGGACGTTCACCTTGAGCGTCTGGGTCCCTCCGACACGCTCGAATTCCCCTTCCTGGAGCACGCGCAGCAGCTTCGCCTGCAGATCGAGCGGAAGGTCGCCGACCTCGTCCAGGAAGAGCGTCCCCCCGCTCGCCAGCTCGAAGCGGCCGATCCTGCGCGTGAGCGCGCCGGTGAAGGCGCCCTTCTCGTGCCCGAACAGCTCGCTCTCGATCACCCCGCCGGGGAGCGCTGCGCAGTTCACCTTGACGAGGATCTTCCCCTTCCGATGGCTCAGCCCATGGATGGCGCGGACCACGACCTCTTTCCCGGTTCCCGTCTCCCCGGTGACGAGCACGGTGGAGTCGGTCCCCGCGACCATGCGGACGCCGGCGAGGACCTTCCGGATGGCCGGCGACTCTCCGATGACGTCCGCGAACGCCGCGTCCGCCCGCGACTCCTCCTGGAGGTAGAGGTTCTCCTCCTCGAGGCGGCTCTTGAGCGCGGTGATCTCCTCGTAGGCGAGCATGTTCTGGATCGCGAGCACGACCTGGTCCGCGATCGCGAGCAGCAGCTCGCAATCCCCGACGCCGTACCCGCCGGGCTCGCGGCTGCCGACGTTGAGCGTGCCGATGACCTTGTCCTTGGCGCGTAGCGGCACGGAGAGCGCGGAGAGGAACCCCTGCTCGATCAGCGACGGGTGCTCGGAGAACCGCGTGTCCTCCCGCAGGTCCGGCGTCAGCACGGGGAGCTTGTTCTCGACGATCCACTGCGTCCGGCTCCCCTGCCGCGCCCAGACCGCCGATGGGGGAATGCTGGGAGGCAAGGGGACCGGACCCGCGATCCGGAGGACCTTGAAGTCGCCCCCCGCCGCGTCGTCGAGGATCAGGGCCGCGCGATCGAACGGCACCACGCCCCGCAAGGCGTCGGCGATCGCGGTGAAGAGCGATTCCCGGTCGAGGCAGGTCACGACCGCATTGTTGACCTGCAAGAGAACACGCCAGCGCTCCTCGGCGGAGACGAGCTGGCTCGTGCGGGCGTCGACGAGCTGCTGGAGGTCGCCGCTCAGACGCGTCAGCTCCTCGGCGAGCCGTCGCGTCCGGATCTCCGACATGACCGACGCGGCGAGGCTCCGGAGGAGGTCGATGTCCTCCTGCTTCCACTCGCGGGGACGCCCGTCCATGACGCAGAAGGCGCCGAGCGCGCAGCCTTCGTCGGTCATGAGGGGCACGCCGGCGTACGCAACGATCCCGAGCTCCGAGATCCCCGAGCTGTCCCTGACGAGCGCGTCCCGCCTCGCGTCGGAGACGACGAGCGGCTCCCCCGACGCCACCGCGTGCTTGCAGAACGAGTGGCTCAGCGGGGTCTGGCGCAGCGACGCCCAGGGCTCGGGGAGACCGACGGAGCTCTTGAAGAACTGCCGCTCCCCGTCCACGAGCGAGACCATCGCGGCCGGAACGTGGAGCGCGCTCGTCGCCAGCCGCGTCAGCCGATCGAAGACCTCTTCCGGGGGAGAATCCAGCAACAGGGTTCGCCGCAGGGCTGCCAGCCGTGCGGCATTCTGAACCGCTTCGTCGACGCTCGGCTCCATGGAGCCCCCATCCTTCCCGAAGAAGGGGCGTCCACTATAGCGCCGGCCTCGTGGGGTGTCCTGACACACAACCCCCCGGGGGGATGGTGCGGCGGCTCCGCCGGTACTCGTCCCCCGGAGCGACGGGCGATGTCGAGGCGCGCGCTACACGCAGGCGCGCTGCGTACAGATGACCCCGCCCTTGCCGCGGCAACAGGTGTTGCAGTCGACCTGCCAGCAGGTGCTGCCGGCCGCGAAGGCCGGAGGCGCCATCAGCTCCGCCACGCCCAGGCACACGACCGCGCTCAGCATCACGACGGCGACCCACTTGATCCTCTTGCTCATCGTCCCCTCCTCGACGCGGAAGCTCGTTTCCGCGTCCGGTGAGCGTACGCGGAAGGCCGCACCTAGTCGAGCGGAATTCCGATCGCCGCGAGCGCGAGATCGCGCCGCAGGCGGTCCATCAGGCCGTTGAACGCCCCGAGGAAGTCCGGCTCGGTCGTGAGTCCGTCGTAGTCGAGCGTCGCGATGTCTTTCTTGAACCGGCCGACGGCGTCCACGCCGTCGAGCCCGATCCACATCTCCTCGGAGAGCGCCTTCTCCAGCAGCCGCTCCCCCTGCCGGTCGGTCTCGTCGTGGTCATGGAACAAGCGGATCTCCTGCGGCTGCCCCGTGAGGTTGTCCACCAGGACGGTATGGATCCGGCGCCAGTCCTGCACCGCTTGCTCCCTCACGACGCGGGCGCGCTCGAACACGCGCTGGATGGCATGCACGCGCTCGACGTGAACGACTTGGCGGTTCGCCTCGGCCCAATGCAGGACATCGATCCCCGTCTTGGCTGCCGCCGCGAGCAATCCGCCGGCGATCACCAGCATGAACGTGCCCTCGGGGCTCCCCGTCCCCTGCCACATCGCCGCGCGGACGAGCCCCCAAGTCCCCAGAAGGGCCAGGCCCAGCGTGAGGTACCGGAGCCCGTTGAAGCGCAGGTTGGCGCGGAACCGCTTCGGCCTTCGCGTCGGGATCGGCTTGTCCGCTCGGCGCGGAGTGTGCGCTTCGACGGTCGGCGATTCGGCGGTCTGGTCGAGTATGACGGAAGTGTCGCTCACGGCTCATCCTCCGTGTCTCTCCGACGATTGAGGCCCTTGCGCCCCGCTACGAGATCGGTCACAGGGACCATGTTGCAAGATCCATCCACCCGAACTCCCATCAGAAAGCGGGGGTACCGAAGGATCCGCGACGCGGCGGCATCGTCGGTCCCGTATTCTGTCTTACGATCCTGGTCTCCCCGCGGGCGACGACGGCCTGGCGGCGCCCGAGCGGCGGCCAAGCCAGAGCCACCCGACCGAGAGGAGGAGCCCCAGTCCCGCGAGGCGGAACCCGAAGGTCCGGCTCGCCGGCTGATAGCGGAATTCGATGGTCGCCTTGCCGACGGGGACCTCGACTCCGCGGAGCGCGTGATCGACACGGAGAATCGGCACCGGCCGGCCGTCGAGGCGGGCCTTCCACCCCGGGTCCCATCGATCGCTCAAGACCATCAGGCCGGGGGTCTGCATGTCGACGGAGGCGAGGACCCGCGTCGAGCTCTCTTCGACGATGCGGGCCGATCCGCGCGTCGCCTCGACCCAACGGACCGGCACCTCCGAGAACGCGACCAGGCGTGGATTGAATTCCGGGCTGCCCATTCTGCGCAGTCTCTCCGAATCGTCGGCGAGAGGCTCCACCCGCTCCGGAACGAAGGCGCGCGGCAGCGCGTTCGGATTCGTCAGGGCCCAATAGTCCTCCCCCTCGAAATCCGGCCGGAGTCCCCGAGGCGGTGTTCCTCGAAACACGACGTAGCGCACGTCGAGCATGTCGAGGATCGGGTGAAGGCGGAGGACGCCGGACCTTTGGACGTCGATCCGCGGCTTGAACCGCTGGATCAAGGCGTAGGGCATTCGGGTCGACTTGATGTCGCCGGTCAGTCCGACGAGGTCGATCCAACGGGCGGGATCGACTCCGTCGTATCCGCGGATGTCGCGCAGACGGTGACTCTCGCCCAGGTTGGCCTGCAAGCACCCGTAACACACGAACCGGTCGGCGGAGCGCGCGATCTCCTCGAGGACCGGGATGCGCGGAAAGTAGAGGGCGGGGTCGCATTGCGGGCTGCGGCCGTGGGCGAACCAAAGGAGATCCGCCACCAGGACGCCTCCGATCGCAGCGCCGAGCCACCTCGGCGCCTTCGGCAGGAACCAGAGGATCGACCAACCGGCGATCGCCAATCCGCAAAGGCCGCCGGCGATCAGATAGTCTCTGGAGAACGTCCGCTGAATCTGCGGCAGCCCGGAAAGATCGGTGGCCCACAGGACCTCCTCGCCTCTCTCCATAGCGGACCGGATCTCCGTCGCGAGGGGCTCGGGTGGGACCGCGGCGCGGTACACGCACCATCCCGAGAGGGCGAGCAGCAACCCGGCCGGCAGCCAGAACCACGCGCGCCGGCTGACCTCTCCGCGATGGAGCGCGTCCAATCCCGTCGCCATCAGGGCGAGCACCGCGAACGACGTGACGAACACGAAGCGGTTGTGCGACATCATGTTCAGACCGGGGAGTCGCAGCAGGGCCACCAACCCGGGAATGTTGATCACCCAGGCCAGCCCGATGATTCCGAGAGCCAACCAGAACAGGTTGGCGGAACGGTGTCGGCGGCTGCACCAGGCGAGAGGCGCGACGAGGAGCGTGGCGAGCAACCCGGTGTACGTGACCGTGGCGCTTTCCTGGAGGCTGGGCTGGCCCGGGGGGAAGAGTGGAACATGCCCCGCTCGCGTGGAGCCGTACATGTCGGGGAGCACGGTCTCCGGCAGAGCCGCGAGCCCGATCGGCGGGCGTTCTTCCGACCCGGCTCCACGCCGCATCAACCTGGCGCCGGACTGCGCGTATTCGAGCAACGGCAGCATGTACGGGGATGCGAGGAGGAAACCGAGACTCCATCCGACCAGCACGGCGGCCACCGACCGCATCGCGGGGCGACCGAGGACGTGCCTCCCGTGACGATCGACGAGACACCAGACGGCGTACATGCCGGCGGCCAGCAGCACCTGGCCCGCCACGTCCAGTTGCCCGGAGATCAGCACGAGACACGTGCTGGCGGCGAGCGCGACGCCGCTCCGGCCAGCCGGGCGCGTGACCGCGTCGTGGACGGCAAGGAGGACCCACGGGAGCCACGCCACGGAGCCGGTCATCGCATACCCGGCCCAGAGGACGAAGAATCCCGTCAAGGGGTAGCACCACGCAGCGAAGGTCGCCGGCCAAAACTCCACCTGCAGCGCGCGCCGGCAGAACAGGTAGGCGCCGACGCCGGCGACCGACGCGAGGACGAGCTCCGCCCATGCGATGATCACGGGCGACGCCACGGAGGACTTCAGGAGCCAAAAGGGTGAAAAGCACGGGAAGACGAATCGCGAGCCGCCATACGGGTAGGGAGTCCACGAAGGCAATCGGCCTGCGCGCAGCTCCGCCGCGGTGAACCGCCGGGCGTGCTCGACGCTCCAGATCAGGTCTCCGAGGACGAAGTCCTGCGGGACGAACCGCGGCGTCTCGGGCGTGGTGGGTAGATAGAAGCTCGGCACGGCCAGGAGGTCGAGAGGAAGCGGGATCTTCGATCCGACGAGCGAGGGCCCGTGGAGGATCGCCTGCCCCAGGACGATCCCGGCGAGGACGATCGCGCCCCGCCGCAGCGACAGAGCCGGCTTCACCCCGTCTACCAGTAATTCGCCTTGTGGCGGCGGTAGAAGTCGACCGTCCGGACGATCCCCTCGCGCAGCGCCGTCGTCGCGGACCAACCCGTGCGCGTCCGGATCTTCGAGACGTCGGAGTAATAGTCTCCGGGGTTCTGCGCGGCTCGCTCCGGTGAGAACGGCGCGAACCTCCACTGCCCCGAATCCGCGACCTCGATGATCGTCTTCACGAGGTCCAAGAACGACACGGGGCGATCGTGGCCGACGTTGAAAACCTGCCCGTGGGCGGAGGGTTGCGCGGCGCACGCGAGCATGGCCTCCACGCAGTCGTCGATATACAGGAAGTCGCGCAGCAGCGCGCCGTCCCCGAAGACCGAGATCGTCTCCCCGTCGAGCGCCTGCCGCACGAACCAGTTGAGGACGCCGAACCGATCGTGACGCATCTGGGAGCGGGGACCGTAGATGTTCGTGAGGCGCAGCATGACCGAGCGGACGCCGTGGACGTCGTTGTAGACCTGGATCATCTTCTCGGCCGCCAGCCGAGACACCTCGTAGATTCCCAGAGGGTTCATGGGCGCGTCTTCGGAAACCGGCACCTTGACGCTCTTGCCGTACTGTCCGCGCGTTCCCGAGTAGACGAGGACGGCGCGCGGTGCGAACCGCCGGCAGCCCTCGAGCACCACCGCGGTCCCGCTGATGTTCATGTCGATGTCGGGGAACGGGTCGGTGAGCGACCGGACGTGGTCGCTCTGGCCGGCGAGATGGAAGACGAAATCCGTCCCACGCAGGAGCCAGTTCATGGAGTTCCGATCGCGAACGTCGCAGAAGTTGATCCGGATCCGATCCCGCACCGGCTCGACGTTGAAGAGGTTCCCGCCGTATTCCGGGAGCATCGCGTCGACGCAGGTCACCTCGCATCCGAGGTCGATCAGGCGAATCGCGAGCGAGCTCCCGATGAAGCCGAGCCCGCCGGTCACGAGCGCACGGCGTCCGGCGAAGGCGCCCGCCAGGTCCGGAAGGTTGGACACGGAGCGCCTCCCCCTAGCCGGCGGGGGGCGACGACTCGTCGCCCTCCCACGATTCGGCGATCACGAACACGGGACGCCTCCGCGCCGCGTCGAGGATGCGCCACAGGTATTCGCCGACGACGCCGAGCGCGAGGAGGAGCAGACCCGACATGACCAGGACGACCACCATGAGCGACGCCCAGCCCTCCACCTCCCGCCATCCGAAGATCCGCATGCCCACGATCGCGCCGGCGTAGGCGAGCCCGGCCCCCGCCGTGAGCAGCCCCGTCAGCTCCATCGCCCGGATCGGCGCGTGGGAGAACGACATGACGGAATCGAGCACGAGACGCAACTTCTTCCGCAACGTCCAACGCGACTCGCCCGCGGCGCGGGCCGCCTTGGTGTATTCGACGGTCGCCTGCCGGAATCCCATCCACAGGATCAGCGCCGCGATCGACGTGTTGGCCTCCGGCTGACGCAGGAGCGCGTCGATCACCGGTCGCGCGATCAGGAAGCAGTCGAATCCGCCTGCGGGGAACTTCGCCTGGCTGAAGCGGCGCATGATCCAGTAGTAGGCGTTCGCGAAGGCCACCTTTGACCAGCCTTCCTCGCGCCCGGCGCGACAGGCGAGAACGACCTCCGCGTCGTCGGCACGGGCCTTGTCGAACATCTCCAGCACGAGGGAGGGATGCTCCTGCAGGTCGGCGCCGATCACGGCGGCGTACCTCCCGGCACACCGGCTCAGGCCGGCCAGGATCGCCGCGTGGGAGCCGAAGTTCCTGGAGAGCCGCACGACGCGAACGTCCAGCGGATGGCGCCGCTGCAGCTCGCGGAGCACCTGCAGCGAGTCGTCGACGGAGCCGTCGTCGACGAAGACGATCTCCCAGGCCCCGGTCGCGAGCTTGCCGTCGAACGCCTTTCGCGTCTCGGTGAGGAGGGGCGCGAGCGTCTCCCTGTTGCAATAGACCGGCACGACGATCGACAGGGCGGGCCTCATGCGTCCGCCTTCGCGAAGGTCGCCAGGGCGTCCTCGACGCGCGACACGTCGGCATCGGACAGAAAGGCATGCATCGGCACGCTCAGGATCTCGCCGGCGGATCGCTCCGCGACCGGGCAGACCGCGGGCGGGTGGCCGCTCGAGAAGGCGGGCTGGAGGTGGATCGGTGTCGGGTAGTGGACGCGCGTCTGCACGCCACGCCGCGCCAGATGGTCCGCGAGCCGGTCGCGGCGAGGGGTGCGCACGACGTAGAGATGGAGCGAGGGCGTATCGCCCGGACGGGGAGGCACGCGTCGGACGTCGGGCGCCCCCGAGAGGGTCGCGTCGTAACGTGTCGCGATTCTCCGGCGGGTCTCGTTCCAGGCCTCGAGGTGGCGCAGCTTCACCGAGAGGAACGCGGCCTGGATCTCGTCCAGCCGCGAGTTGAGCCCCTCCTCGATCGCCCAGTCCCGCCGTGACGGCTCGTACCCGTAGTTGCGGAGGCGCCGCACGCGCTCATCGACATCTCGATCCGATGTCGCGACGCACCCTGCGTCGCCGTAGGCGCCGAGATTCTTCGAAGGGTAGAAGCTGAACGCCCCCGCATCGCCGAACGTCCCCGCGGGCCGTCCGCCGATCCGGGCGCCATGGCTCTGGGCGCAGTCCTCCACCACGACGATGCCGCGCGGCCGGCAGAGCTCGAGGATCTCGGCCATCGGCGCCGGGTTGCCGAAGAGATGCACGGGGACGACCGCGTCGATCCGCTCGCGAGCGAGGAGATCCGAGAGGCACGCTGGATCCAGGAGCAGGTGGACCGGGTCCACGTCCACGAACCGGACCGCCGCTCCGGTCATCCGGATCCCGGCGGCCGTCGGCGCGCACGAGTTCGCGACGGTGGCGACGGCCATCCCGGGCCCGACCCCGAGCGCGCGAAGGGCGAGCGCGATCGCCTCCGTCCCGGAGGCGCACCCGACGATGCCCGGCGCCGCGCCGTCCCCGCCCAGCCACGCCCCGAACGCCCGCTCGAACTCCGCGACGCGCTCGCCGAGGATGAACGAGCCGGAGGCGAGGACGCCGGCGACGGCCGCGTCGATCTCCGCACGAATCGCGCGATACTCCGCCGCGAGATCGCCCATGCGCACCGGCGGGGTCGGCGCGGGAGCCGCTGACGAATCAACCATCGTTAGAGGACTTCGTCATCCCGATGCGTCGGCCCCCTCAGGTGGGCTATAGATGCGGTCTGAATGATACCGCCATCCGCGCGTGGGTACAGCCCGCCGATCATCTCTCGCGCTCGATGAGCATCATCGACAGATCCCCTGCGCGCAGGATCGCCCTCTCCTGCGCCCCGTACGACTCGTACTGATACGGCAGGAACGCCAGGGGGTGGGCGACTCGGAACACGACCTTCCCCGGGGGTCGCGCCTCCACACCTTCGACGGGGTAGAGGTAGCCGGCATTGACCAAGACGTAGTTCGCGTCGCCCGGCGGCGCTTCGGGCGGAGGGTCGAGCCTCGGGTAGGAGTCGCAGCAGCCCTTGAAGGTCGACGCGCGAGGAACGGCTCCGAATCTCTCGGCCGTCACCCTCTCGATCTCGTTCGGGAACCGCTGCCGGAACACCGGCGCGGCGTTGAGAGCGGCGGCCAACACGATCAGCACGACCGCCGCACGCCGAGCGGATCGTCGCGCGATCGATCCGCTCCAGCCCGCAGCGGCGGCGAGGCAAAGGAAGGGGATCATCTGACGCGTGAGCCGGCCATAGGTGACGAAGAGGTGGAGCACCGAGGACCCGAGGACGAGCAGTCCGTAGACGAGCAGGACACCGCCGAGCCAGAACACCCCTCGTCCCCCGGATTCCGCGCCGCGGAGCGCTCGCCACGCGACCAGCCCCGCGCCGCACGTCCAGACGAGCAGCAGGGTGTGCTCCGTATGCCAGAGATACTCCCACGGTACCGACCAGCCCTCCGAGAAATCGCCTTGGGTGACGGCGCTCGCGAATCCGCGCAGCGACTCCACGGGCGAGGCGTGACGCAGGACGCTGATCGCAAGGACGAGCAGCGGCATGCTCGCGAAGCCCAGCCCCGCCGCCAGGCTCCGGCCCGTCACCGTTCGCAGGACGAGCGGTCGCTGGAGGACGTGCAACGCCACCACGACGACGGCGATCACCCAGTACCCGTTGTAAGTGAGGAACGCGAGCGCGCCGACGACGCCCACGAGAAACGAGCGCCAGGCGGAGACGCGAGGGGCCAGGGCGATCCAGAGTCCGAGCAGCGCGACGAACATCGCGCCGTCATAGGGAAGGAGATGGCGCGCGAAGTAGAGCATCGAGGTGGAGCAGGTCATCAGCAGCGCGGCGATCCGTCCCTCGCTCCTGGAGCCGCCGGTGCGCAGCACCAGGCCGTACGTCAGCGCGATGCTGCCGACCGAGGTGAGCGAGAACAGCAGCGCCGGAATCCAGAGCAAGGTCGCCGGGGACGCCGCGTCCGCGGGACGTTCGAGCATGGAGGCGACCGCACGGCGAGGAGCTTCGGCGAGCGTGCCGACCAGGGAGTACACCATGTGCGGCGGGAACCTCAGCAGCGCGTCGAGCGTGGGTGCGAGCAAGCCCGGCGTCCGTGCCGCGTCGTAGATCTCCATCGAGCGCAGGTAGCGGGCTTCGTCCGGAAAGTAGAGCTGCCCGCCCAGCATCACCAGCATCGCGCGCAGGGCGAGCGCGACGCCGAGCAAGACCAGGAGCGAATCCGCCCCTCGGTGCGTCTCGACCTCCCTCGCGGGGACATCGGGTTCCGACGGAAGCATCCGTGAATCCTACGCGTCGAGCGGCGTCGAGATCCGACGGCCGGAACGGTGGTCGATCCAGAGCCAGCCGATCAAGAGAAGGAGCGCCGCGCCGGACGACCGGAGACCCCAGGAGCGGCTCGACGGCTCGTAACGGAATTCCAGTGTCGCCGTTCCGGCCGGGACCTCGACGCCGCGGATCGCGTGATTGACCCGGAGGATCCGGACCGTCCGGCCGTCGAGGCGAGCCGTCCATCCGTCGTCCCACCGATCGCTCAGGACCACCAGCCCGGAGGTCTCCAGCTCGGCTCGAACCACGATTCTCGAGGGCGTCTCTTCGAGAATCGCGGCCGAGCCGCGACACCGCTCGATCCGGGAGATCGGCGATTCCACGAACGCGACGGCGCGTGGATCGAACTCGCGGCTGCCCAGCCGGCGCAACAGCTCCTCGTCGTCGGCGAGGCTCTCCACCCGCGCCGGAACGAACACGCGCGGCAGCGCATTTCGATTCGTCAGGGCCCAATAGTCGTCTCCCGAGAAATCCGGTCGCATGCCCGCGGGGGGTGCTCCGCGGAAGACGACGTATCGAACGCCGAGCATGTCCAAGACCGGGTGAAGGCGGAGGATCCCGGGAGGCTGGACGTCGATGACGGGGGCGAGCGATTGAGTCAGGGCGTAGGAGAACCGGGGCGAGGTCGGGTCCGAGCCGAGCATCAGCAGCTCGATCCATCGCACCGGATCGACGCCGTCGTATCCACGGACGTCGTTCAGATCGTGAGTCTGGCTGAGCGTGGGCGGCAAGACGCCGAACCCCATGATGCGACCTGCGCCTGCCCGTGAGATCTGCTCGAGAACGGGGATACGGGGATAGTACAGCGCGGGGTCGCACTGCGCGGCGCGGCCGTAGGCGAACCAGAGCAAGTCTCCGAGCAGAGCCGCTCCGATCGCGAGCACGAGCCACCTCGGAGCTCGTGAGCGAAACCAGAGGATCATCCAGCCGGCGATGCCCGCGCCGCAAAGTCCACCCGCGACCAGATAGTCCCGCGAGAAGTTGGCCTGGATCCGCCGAAGCCGGTCGATGTCTTCGATCCACGGCACCACCTGACCCGCCTCGAGCGCGCGCTGGACCCCGCTCGCGAGCGGCTCGGGCAGCACGGCGCCGCGGTACAGGCACCATCCGTAGAGCACGATCAAGGTCGCCGCAGGCAGACAGAACCACGCACGGCGACGTACGTCGCCGCGAATCAGCATCTCCAATCCCACCGCGGTGAGGCACACGATGGCGAACGAGGCCGCGAAGACCAGGCGGTTGTGCGACATCATGTTGAGCCCGGGCATCCGCATCACGGCCACGAAACCGGGAACGTCGAGCACCCAGGCGAGCGCGATGAATCCGAGGATCGCCCAGAAAATATTGATGGACCGATGGCGGCGGCTGCACCAGGCCAGCGGCGCCACCAGAAGAGTGGCGAGCAGCCCGCTGTAGGCGGCTGCTGAGCTCTCCAGTTGATTGCGCTGTCCCTCGGGGAACAGCGGTGCCGAGCTGAGCCGGGTCGAGCCGTACATGTCGGGGAGCACGGTCTGCGGAAGCGCCGCGAGCCCGATGGGAGGCCGTTCCTCCTCGCCCCCGCCGCGACGCGTCATCCTGGATCCGGTCTGCGTGTAGTCCACGAGAGGAAGCACGTAGGATGCCGCGAGCAGGAAGCCCAGGGCCCATCCGGCCACGACGGCCACGATGGATCGGACGGCCCTACGTTTCGGCCACCGGTGGCCGTGCGCGTCCACGAGGCAGTGGATGGCGTACAGACCCGAGACGAGCAGCACCTGGCCTGCGACGTCCAGCTGTCCGCTGATCAGCACCAGGGCCGTGGTCATCGCCAGCGCCAGCGCGCTCGAGCCGTCCGATCGCCTCACGGAGCTGTGCACGGCCAGGAGAATCCAGGGAAGCCAGGCGACGGACCCGGTCATGGGGTAACCGAGCCAGAACACGAAGAATCCCGTGAGCGGGAAACACCACGCGGCGACGGTCGCCGGCCAGAACCCGACGTCCAAGGTTCGCCGGCAGAACAGGTAGGTCCCCAAGCCGACGACCACCGCGAGAGCCATCTGCGCCCATGCGAGAACGACCGGAGACCTGATGCTGGACTTCAGGATCCAGAACGGCGACTGCGCCGGGAAGACGAATCGCGAGCCGCCGAATTGGAACGGAGTCCAAGAGGGACACCGGCCCGCGCGGTACTCTCCCACGCTGAACCGCCTTGCAGGCTCGACGCTCAACACGAGGTCCACGACGGCGAGGTCGTGCGGGACGATCTTCAAGGTCTCGGGCGTGAGGGGGAGATACGTCTTCGGGGAAGCGAGCAGATCGAGAGGGAGGAGGACCTTCGATCCGATGAGCGACGGGCCGTACAGAATCGCCTGTCCCAGGACGATCCCGGCGAGGAGGATTGCGCCCGGCCCGGACGCCTGAGCCCGTTGCCGGATCAGACACCACGCTCGCGGTCGCCCTCGAGCGGCACGCACCGATCGCCGGCGATCAAATAGCGCGACCCCGAGTGCGGGCAGACCCCGACGCCGTCCTTGACCGTCAGCTTGTGCCCGTGGCGGCCGACCCACCCGCGGCGACGGGCCGGGTTCCCGACGACGAGCGCATGGTCGGGGACGCTCCGCGTCACGACCGAGCCGGCTCCCACCATCGCGTAGCGCCCGATGGTGTTCCCGGCCAGGATCGTGGAGTTCGCTCCGAGGCTCGCCCCCGTGCGGACGAGCGTCGGCACGTAGCTCTCCGGATGCTGCCCGCTCCGCGGGAACAGGTCGTTCGTGAAGACCACGTTCGGCCCGAGGAAAACGTCATCCTCGCACGTCACGCCGGTCCACAGGTAGATCCCGCACTTGACGGTCACGCGGTCGCCGAGCACGACGCCGCTCTCGACGAACGTGTGGTCGCACACGTTGCAGTCGCGGCCGACCCGCGAGCCGGGCGCGAGGTGGGCGAAGGCCCACACCCGTGTCCCCTGTCCGACGGCGTCCGTCTCGACGAGGGCGTCGGCGTGGATGAGGACTCCCGGCAGCTCCGTATATCGGGTCGTCATCTCAGGCTCTCGGCTCCTACGCGCCGGCCTGCCCGGGAGGACAGCCCCATCCACCCCGGCGTCGCGGCCGGCCGTAAGTCTAACCGGTCGTGTCCAGCCGGGGCTGCCGCTATTCCGGCAGCGTCACCTCGATGCGCCGCGACGCGGTGATCCTCGAAAGCGAGTCGCGCGGGCCGTGGACGCTGACGATCACGGAGACGGACTTCTCCCGCGTCGGGATCTTCACCGTGTCCGGGAAGCGGAAGATCTCACCGCCGGATTCGAGGATCTTGCGGAGGCCGTCTCCTGTGATCCGGAACGCGGAGAAGTCGGCGTACATCCCCGTCCGCGGCTTCAGCTTGTTCCAGACGGCGCCGTAGACGCGGAGCGTCCCCACGTCGTCCGGGTCGAAGTCGTCCGCCTTCTCGACGAGCAGGGTGAGCGCGTATTCGGCCGATCGGGCCTTCCGGGACAGCGGAACTAGCCGGGGCGTGATCTTCACGCCGACCTCGGCGGTGGGGTTCTCGAAGTCGTTGCTCAGCTCGGCGCGCTCCGCGGCGACGATGTCGAACCGCCCGCCGACGGCCTCCGGGGCGGTCACGCGGAAGCGGAGGTCCCTCATCTTCACCGACAGCGGCAGGGCGCGCTTGCTGTCGGGGACGTTGAGCGTGATCCGGAAGGTGCACGGCCGGAGCCGGTCGAGCGTGTGGATCGCGGTCGTGAGCGTGTGGCTGTCGGTGAACACCACGCCGCCGCCGGCCTCCGAGAGCGCGAAGAGACCGGTGGGAAGCAGGCGCAAGTCCCACGCGAGGTCGAGCGTGTTGACCCGCACCTTGTTCTCGGTCGTCAGCTTGCGCAGGTCGTCGTGGAACACGTCGCTCTCGGGGAAGACGTCCGTCGTCAGGACGAACAGGTCCTTCGTGTCCCGCGGCTCCATCGCGCCAAGGCGCGACACGGCGTCGAGCACGGCATTGCGCCACCAGCGCATGTCGAGGTGCTGGCCG
>DASRJG010000138.1:0-8700 GCA_035649595.1 Candidatus Polarisedimenticolaceae bacterium | reverse complement strand
GGCTGCCCCCACTGCACCCGCTCCCCCGACCAGTTGCGGCAGATCTCGAGGGCCACCTTCGACACGCCGGTCGTCCCGGCGGGGAGCGCGAGGCGCCCCGTGTTCAGGGTGACGAGCGCGATCTTGAGCCCCTGCCCTTCCGCGCCGATCAGGTTCTCGCGCGGGACGCGGACGTTCTTGAAGGAGAGGACGGCGTTCGCGAGCGCCTTCAGCCCCATGAACCGGCAGCGATGGAGGATGGACACGCCGGGGCTCGAGGCCTCGACCACGAACGCGCTGATCTTCTTGCTCCCGGGGTGCCGGGCCATGACCACCAGCAGCTCGGCGATCGTCCCGTTGGTGCACCAGAGCTTCTCGCCGTTGATGACGTAGGCGTCCCCCTCGGGGGTCAGCTCCGCGGTGGTCGCGAGCTGGGCCGGATCGGAGCCGACGCCGCTCTCGGTCAGCGCGAAGGCCGAGATCGCCCCCGCGGCGCAGCGCGGCAGGAAGCGGGCCTTCTGCTCCGAGGTCCCGAAGAGCTTGACCGGCTGCGGGACGCCGATCGACTGGTGGGCGGAGAGGAGCGCGGAGAGGTTCCCGTCGTAGCTCCCCAACAGCTCCATGATCCGGCCGTACTCGACCTGGCTGAACCCGAGGCCGCCGTACTCCGTGGGGATCTTCATGCCGAAGGCGCCGAGCCGCTTCAGCCCATCCACGACGTCGGCCGGGTACTCGCCGCGCGCGTCGATCTCGCCGGGCCGGACCTGGTCGCGCAGGAACGCGCGGAGCTTCTCGTAGAACGCGGTGAACTCCGGGCGCTCGCGCATCGCGTCCGGGATCGGCCGGATCAGATGCATCTGGAGATTCCCCAGGAAGATCTCCTTCAGGAAGCTCGGCTCCGTCCACTCGGTCTGCCGCGCGGCCTCGGCGACGCGGAGGGACTCGCGCTCGCTCTCGGTGTGGATCGCCTTCGCCTTCGACGAGGGGCTCATGACGGCCTCGCTTCTGCCGGAAGGGGGCCGGGAGCGGCCCGCTAGAATCGTCAATGTAGTGGCGGCCCGTGCCCTCCGCCAGAGGAGATCTCATGCCCTACCGTCACCCCGATTTCGACGCGCTCGGGCTGACGGCGGCCCCCGAGTGCCGCTTCGCGCCGGCCCCGGCCGACGCCACCCTCCCCGACGGCTTCATGTCGACGACCAACCACCCGACCTACGTCCGCGTGGGCGGCGCCTGGCGCATGCCGGAGGAGCCGCGCATGGACGCGCACCTGGTGTGGGAGCCGGTGGCGCGCCGCCTGTCCGTCCGCGAGTTCCGGCGCGTGCGGAAGGGGGACCTGGTGGGGGCCGCGGCGCGCGAGGACGGGAGCGAGGGGGTGTTCGTCTGGGACCGCGGCTTCGAGGACGAGGCCGACGTCACGCAGGCCGAGGCGTTCTCGTTCATGGCCTCCGAGGTCAGCCGCGAGAAGCCGGTCAACTACGAGGGGATCTTCGAGAAGTTCCTCGAGAACCGGGGCGGCGCCGGGTTCATCCTCTGGGTGATCGGCCCCGCGCTCGTCCACGCCCGCGGCCGCGAGGCGATGGAGTGGATGATCCACAACGGTTTCGCCCACGCCGTCCTCTCGGGGAACGCCGTCGGCGTCCACGACGTCGAGGCGGCCCTCTACGGCTCCACCCTCGGGATGAAGGCGGACGGCTCCGGGCAGGCCGGCGGGCACGCCTTCCACATGCGCGCCATCAACGAGGTCAAGAAGGCGGGGTCGATCCGCGCGCTGATCGAGGCCGGGCGGATCCGCTCCGGGATCATGCACGCGTTGATCGCGACGGATACCCCCTACGTGCTCGCCGGGTCGATCCGGGACGACGGCCCCCTCCCCGAGACGATCGTGGACACCCTCGAAGCGCAGGCCGCGATGCGCGAGCAGACGTCGAGGGCGACGATGGTGGTGATGGTGGCGAGCGCGCTGCACAGCATCGCCGCGGGGAACATGCTCCCGACCTACTGCAAGGGCCCCGACGGGGAGATACGCGAGATCACGACGATCTGCGTGGACCAGACCGAGTTCCTCGTGTCGAAGCTCAAGGACCGCGGGACGCACCAGGCGTTCGGTGTCGTGACCAACGCCCAGGACTTCATGCGGCTCCTCCAGCTCGAGCTGGGGGCGCGCCTCCCACGGTGGCCGCAAGCTTGTTGATGATCTGACCGTCCGGACCGATCGCCCCGGACGTCCGCCCGGACAATGAAACCTCGAATTGTCGCGGTGTCGAGTGCGGCCTTCGGCTTGCTCTTCCCCCGGCCATGCGCTGGCCAAAGCATCCCGTCTCCCAGGTGCGTCCGTCGCGCTTCCTTCCTCCGTTCTGTCCCTGGCCCGACTGCACCGCGCATCGAGCTCGAGGGAAGGGCTTCCAGCGGTTTGGTTCCTATCGCACGAAGCGCGATCCCACCCGGATCCCGCGCTTCCGCTGCAAGGACTGCGGGGACACCTGTTCCCGACAGACCTTCTCCACGACCTACTACCTCAAGCGTCGGGATCTGTTGATCACGGTCGCTTCCGGACTGGCCGCCTGTTCCGCCCACCGCCAGATCGCCCGCTCCGCGCGGTGCGCGAAGACCTCCGTCACGCGGATGGCCGAGCGTCTCGGCCGGCACGCGATCCTGTTCCATGCCAAGTGCCTGGCGGAGCCGATCGCCCTCGTCGAGCCGGTCGTCCACGACCACTTCGAGACCTTCCTGGGTCGCCAAGACCAAGCGCTGGGTGTGGGAACGGCCGTGGGGGCGGAGTCCTGGTTCGTCTACGACATCGACCCCGCTCCGCATCGCGGAAGCGGCCGCCGAGCCGACCGGAGCGTTCAGGCGCTCCTCCAACCGCAGGAGACCTACGTCCGGAGCATTCGGAGAGCGATTCACCGCCTGATTCCGAGGGTTCCGGCGGACTCCTCGCTCGTGCTCCGCGTGGATGGCCGGGTGGACTATCGCGCGGCTGTCGGCCGGAGCGACCTGGCCTCACGCGTGCGCCTGGAGGTCTATCCGAATCCGAAGAGAGGGCCGAAGGGAACCCCGCGATCGGCGGAGGCGATTCTCCGGGATTGGGCGATGTTCCCCAACGATCAGCTTCACCAGCTGATCCGCCACACCTGTGCCGACCACAAGCGCGAGACGATCGCCTTTGGTCGAAGGCTGGAGTCGATCCTCGGGCGGATTCATCTGATCACCGTCTGGAAGAACTTCCTCAAGGCTCGGTCGGAGCGGAAGCCGGACCGTTCCACGCCGGCGATACGCGTGGGGCTGACAGATGATCCGTGGCGGTGGGAGCGGCTGCTCTCACGGAGGCTGTTCCCGGAGCGGCTCTCGCTCACCACGTTCCTGCGCAATCTCTATCAGAAGCGCTGGACCGCTGGGCTCCCGATCCTCCGACGCGTCCACGCGGCCTGAATCCCCGGGACAAATCAGAGAAGAGACGGATCAGTCGCCCGAGCTCGAGCGTTTCGTCAACAAGCTTGCGGCCACCGTGGTCTAGGGGCGGAGCACGATCGGGCGCCCTGTCGCGTCGGGGAGGTCGAGGCCGAGACGGGACGCGAGCGTCGGCGCCAGGTCGTAGGGCGACGTGGGCACGGCGATCGTCCCCGCCGCGATCCCCCCTCCCCAGAAGATCAGGGGGACATGGACGTCGTATTCCCACGGGCTCCCGTGGTTCGAGCCCTTCCCATCGAAGTAGTCGAGCAAGACGCCCGAGCGCGTGATCACGAACAGGTCGCCGGAGCAGCCGGGGACCGCCCCGTTCCACGCGCGGAGCGACATCTCGTCCCCTTTTCGCGGAGCGGGGAGGCGGTCCATGCGCACGGTCCGCTCGACGACGTCCTTCCAGGTCGTCGCCAATTCCTCCTCCACGACATCGAGAACGCGGGCGGGGTCGGGCATCCCGGGGGCGGCGAGCGCCACGCGGTCGAGCCAGAGGCTGCACGCCTCGACCCGGAACACGAGCCGCGTCGCGGCGGGGAGCGCGAGGCGCTTCGCGACCGCGGCGTTGAGGCCGTCGAGGAAGCTCTTCTCCGGCAGGCGGCGCGCCTCCCGCAACGGGAGGAAGCCGTGGTCGGACGACAGCGCCACGAGCACACGGTCGCGGCCGACGCGGGCGGTCACCGCGTCGATCACCCTCCCGATCTCGAGGTCGAGCGCGCGGAGGACCTCGAGCCCCTCCGCGGATTCCGGGCCGTAGTAGTGGGACACATAGTCGTTGGCCGAGAAGCCGATCGCGAGCAGGTCCGGGACGTCGTCGCGGCCGAGGGCCAGCTCGTCGTCGGCGAGCGCCGCGACGGCCAGGTCCGCGAGCAGCCGGTCGGCGAGCGGCGACCAGAGGAGCGCTTGGGAGAGCGGCCGCTTCGCGTGCGCGAGATCGTGCGGGAAGCCGGTGCCGATCTCCGGGTCCTGCTGCCCGTCGAGGCCGGTCGCGAACGACGGCGAGGGGGGAGGATCGGGCGTCGGAAGGCGCGACCAGGAGGCCGACAGGCGCGCGAGGCCGGGGCCGGCCTCGTCCACGTTGAACCGCGCGACCAGACGCGCCATCGCCGCCGCCCCCGAGCCCGGGTCCGGCTCGACCCCCGCGCCGGTGGCGTAGATCCCCTCCTTCGAGGCGTACCAGTACGCGGCGTGCCGCGCGTCCCTTCCGGCCATGAACATCGCCGCGCGGTCCTTGTTGGAGAGGGTCACGACCCGCGCCCGGGGATCCCGCTCGGTCATCCGGTCGCCCAGCGTCGGGACACGCAGCCCCCCCGGCCCGGACTTCCCGGTCGCGGGATCGGTCGAGCAGACGACCGTCATCATCTTCTGCGCGTCACCGGCGGGGACGTACCACTGGTTCAGCGGGATCCCGTGGACCCGCGGCGGCGCGCCGGTCGCGATCGAGGCATGCCCGGGCCCGGTCTCGGTGTTGACGTGCGGGTACCGGCACTCGGTCGCCACCGCTCCCTCGTCGAGCAGCCGCGCGAGCCCCCCGTGGAGCCACGGGCGCCAGACCTCGAGCCGCTCCCACGAGAGGCCGTCCACGACGAGCAGGACGATCAGCCGCGGAGGCGCCTTCGATGCGGGGGGGGCCGCCTGCGGGCGTCGCGACGCCTCGCAGCCGCACGCGAGGAGGAGCAGGACGATGGAGACGGCCCGGCGCATGACGCGGCATTCTAGAGGACGGTGTTAGGCTGGATTCATGACCGACCTCGCCTCGCGCTCCTGCTCGCCTCAGCAAGGCCCCGCGCTCACGGCGGACCGGGCGAAGAAGCTCCTCGAGCAGCTCTCGGGCTGGACGATGAGCCCGGACGCGAAGGAGATCCGGCGGACGTTCAAGTTCCAGAGCTACTACGCGACGATCGCCTTCGTGAACGCGGTCGCCTGGATCGCCCACCGCGAGGACCATCACCCCGATATGACGGTCGGCTACAACACGGCGACGGTCGCGTTCTCGACCCACTCGGTCGGAGGGCTCTCGGAGAACGACTTCATCTCGGCCGCCAAGATCGACGCCCTGGGCACCTTGTGAGGCGTGCGGTCTAGCTCCTACGGCCGCCGGTTTGCGGTCAAGGGCTTCGCCATCCGGCGCGAGACCTGGCCGCCCGCGTAGCGCCCCACGATCCCCGGCACCATCGCGAACCCGAAGGCCCGGAACAGGCCGATCGCTGGGGCGTTGTCCTCGGCGACCGTCAGCACGAGGAGGAACGACGCGGAGCCTTCCTCGCACGCGTCGATCACCCGGCCGAGGAGCGCCCTCCCGACCCCTGTCCGCCGGTGGCGGGGCTCGACGGCGATCGCGACGAGGTCGGCGAACCCGGGGAGCTTCGGGTCGGTCTCGACGAGCGCGAACCCAGCGGGGTCGCCGTCCGCCTCGGCGATCCAGGACGTGACGGAGGGGTTGGCGAGGAACGACCGCATGATCGGGGCGTAGTCGCCGAACGGCGCGAACGCCGCGGTCCCGAGGGAGACGATGAACGGGGCGTCGGCCCACTCGCCCTCGCGGAGCTTCAGCCGCGCCCCATCGCGATCACGATCCGCCACTCGGCCTCCGTCACCGGCTGGACCGAGAGCCGGCTACCCCGTTGGAGCAGGACCATCCGCGCGAGCCCGGGCACCTTCCGCATGGCGTCGAGCGTCACGGGCACCGTGAGCTTCGCTTCGAGCTCGATCTCGATCGCCGTCCAGGAGGTATCGGTCGGATCCGGAAAGCCCGCTCGCGTCACCACGCAGGTGCCGACGACCGCCTTCTCCGTCTGGGAGTGGTAGAAGAGGACGCCATCCCCCTTGGCGACGTCGTCGCGGAGGGTGTTCCGGGCCTGGTAGTTCCGCACTCCGTCCCAGACAGTCCGCTGACGCGGGGCGCGCTCGAGATCCGCCCACCCGAAGGTCTCGGGATCCGACTTCAGCAGCCACCGGCGTCGCGCCATGGAGCCATTCTGCCTTATGCTCTGCGGGCTCGCGCGTGTTGCGGCGGGGTTGGGGAGGCGGGGTGACCGACGCGCATCGGCGAAGGACGGCGGCACGGCGGCCGCCCTTCGCGCTCGACCGACACACGCTCGCCTTCCGCTACCGGCGGCGCCTGGGGAGCACGACGAAGGCGATCGATCGCGCCGTGCGGGACATCCTGAAGAACGCCCGCATCACCGGCTGTCTGGTCGACCATCCCCAGGAGCTGGAGATCGCGCTCCGCGAGGCGCTCGCCAACGCCGTCCTCCATGGGAACAAGAACGACACCGACAAGAAGGTCCTGGTGCGGGCGTACTGCGATCCCCGGAAGGGGTTCGTCATCGCGGTGCGCGACGAGGGCTCCGGCTTCGACCCGGCCAAGGTCCCCGATCCGCGCCGCCCCGACCGCGTGCACTTGACCCACGGCCGTGGGATCTTCCTCATGCGCGAGCTGATGGACCACATCGAGCACCGCAAGGGAGGGCGCGAGGTGGTCCTCTACAAGAAGTTCGCGTAGCGGAGAGGTGATGCTCCCTTCAATCCTGATCGCGGCGGTCGCGGCGACGACGGGGTACCGCGTCGCGATGCCCGATCCGGGCTCGCACTTCTTCCACGTGCAGGTCCGCTACGAAGACGTCCGGGCGCCGCTGGAGTTCCGGTTCCCGTCGTTCTCGCCGGGAGGCTGGCGGATCGACGAGGTCGCGGCGAACGTCCTCGACCTGACCGCGGCGGACGGCCGGGGACGCCCGCTGGCCGCGACGAAGGTGACGACAAAGACCTGGCGGATCGACCGGCCCGCCGACGGCGTCGCCGTGGTCTCGTACCGGATCTACGCGAACGAGCGCGGGACGCCGTACACCGCGCGCCTGAACGACCGGCTCGCCCACGCGAACCTCGCCTGTATCCTCGGCTACGTCCCGGAGCGCCAGCGCGCCTCGGCGCGCCTGTCCGTGGCTCCGTTCGGGGACTGGACCGTCGCGAGCTCGCTCGCCGAGGCGCCCGACGCGAAGGGGAGCTTCGGGGCCGCGGACTTCGACGCGCTCGCCGACGGGATCGTCATCGCGGGGCACTGGACCGAGATGACCTTCCAGGAGGGGGGGACCCGCTATCGTCTCGAGTTCTCGCAGCCGCCGGAGCAGCGCGACCGCAAGGTCGTGGACGACGTCCGCGCGATCGTCCGCGAGGCGTCGGCGGTGTTCGGGGAGACGCCGTTCGACCGGTACATGTTCGTCTACCTCCTCGAGCCGGAGACCGGGCGCGGCGGGATCGAGCACCTGTTCGGCACCTCGATCGGCATGCCGGCGGACTCGTTCGAGGAGCGGGAGGCCTACCGCCGGTTCCTCGGCGTGACCTCGCACGAGTTCTTTCACGCCTGGAACGTCAAGCGGATGCGCCCCGCGGGGCTGGGGCCGTTCGACTACACGAAGGAGGCGCCGACCCACAACCTCTACGTCGCCGAGGGGTTCACGAGCTATTACGGCGGCCTCGTCCAGGCCCGGAGCGGCGTGATCAAGCGGGACGAGTACTTCAAGTCGCTGGCGGAGTCGCTTGTCACCGACCGGAACAACGCGGGGACGAAGGCGAAGAGCCTGGAGTCGTTCTCGTGGGACTGGTGGCTCGACAGCGACATCCCCTACCTGACCTTCCGCACCAACTACACGCGCGGAGCGCTGGTGGCTCTGGTGCTCGACCTCGAGATCCGCGAGGCGACGCGCGGCGCCCGCTCGCTCGACGACGTGATGCGCGGGCTCTACAAGCGCACGGGGCTCCGCGCGACCGGGTACACCGACGCCGAGCTGCGCGAGGCGCTCGCCCGCGACGGAGCGCCGGGGATGGACGCGCGGCTCGATGCGCTCGTGCGCTCCCCGGGGACGCTCGACGTCGCGGCGGCGCTCGCCCGCGCGGGGATCGAGGTGGTCCCCGATCCCGAGACGCCGGTCGGCCCGGCGACGGGCTGGAGGAGCACGACCAAGGGGACCGATTTCCCGGTGATCGACTGGGTCGAGCCGGGCTCGCCGGCGGCGCGCGCGGGGCTGCAGGACCGCGACGTGCTGCTCGCGCTCGGCGGGCGCAAGCTCACGGCGGAGAAGCTGGACAAGGAGGTCGCGCGGCTCGCGACGGGGAAGACGGTGGAGGTCGCGTTCTTCCGCGACGGGATGCTGCGGCGCGTGGACCTGGTGCCGGGAGATCCGCTCCCGCCGAAGCTGCTCGTGCGCGACAAGGAAGGCGCCCCCGACGACAAGAAGGCGCTCGCCAAGGGGTGGCTCGCCCCGCGCG
>DASRJG010000137.1:0-2796 GCA_035649595.1 Candidatus Polarisedimenticolaceae bacterium | reverse complement strand
CAGCGCCCCCGGGATCGAGCCGGCGACGCCGGCGATCGCCGCCGGGGCGACGAAGATCCCGGAGCCCAGGATGATCCCGGCGTAGATCGCGGTCGCGTCGGTCAGTCCGAGGTGGCGGACGGGCGGAGCGGGGAGCCCGCTCAATCGAGATAGGTGTACTGGGCGAGCCGCTTCGTGTAGTCGTCGAGGATCGTCCCCGCGTCGGCCTCGGAGATCTCCCCGCGGTCCGTGCGCTCGCGGAGGCGCGCGCGGATGGCCTCGATCAGCTCCGTCGGGTCGTACCCGAAGCACGCGAGCGTCTCGCTCGCCGGCTCCCCCTTGCGGACGTCCGAGACGACGGGGACCCCCTTCGGTCCGAGGATCACCTGGGCTTCGTGGACCCGGCCGAACAGGTTGTGCATGTCCCCCATCGTGTCCTGATAGGCCCCGACGAGGGCGAACGCGAGGTAGTACGGCTCTCCCTCGCGCTTCTCGTGCACCTCCAGCGCGTCCTTGATGTCCTTCAGGTCCACGAACTTCTCGACCTCGCCGTCCGAGTCGCAGGTGATGTCCGCGAGCGTCGCCTTGCGGGCCGGCGGCTCGTTGAGACGGTGGATCGGGATGATCGGGAAGAGCTGGTCGAGCGCCCAGTGGTCCGGCACGGACTGGAACACCGAGAAGTTGCAGATGTACTTGTCGTGGAGCCTCGTCTCCAGCTCCTGGAACTCGTCGGCGACGAACTTCGCCGACTTCGAGTACCGGACCGCCTTGGTCGCGATCTCACGGAAGAGCAGCTCCCCTTTCCCGCGGTCCTCGAGCCCGAGCATCCCGAGGTTGAAGAGGGAGAACATCTGGTCCCGGTAGGCGATGGCGTCGTGGTAGAACTCCCGGTAGTTCTTGACCGAGATCTTCTTCGCGATGTCGGCGAGGTCCTGCACCACCTGCGGCTCGCGGCCGGTGAGCGCCGGCGGCTCCGGCTCCTGCCCCGACAGCGCGGCGCGCACGTCGGTGATCAGCATCGCGTGGTAGGCGACGAGCATGCGGCCGGACTCGCTGACGATCCGCGGCGCGGGGACGTGCTCCTCGTCGCAGATCTCCTGGATCCCGAAGACGACGTCGTTCGCGTACTCCTGGACCGAGTAGTTCACCGACGCGTCGGAGGAGGTCTTGGACCCGTCGTAATCGATGCCGAGGCCGCCGCCGACGTCGAGGTAGGTGATGTCCGCGCCCAGCTTCCGCACCTTCGCGTAGATCCGCGCGGCCTCGCGCACGGCGTTCTTGATCTTGCGGATCTCGGTGATCTGGCTGCCGATGTGGAAGTGGAGGAGCGCGAGCTGGGAGCGGAGCCCTCCCGCGGAGAGCTTCTCGAGGGCGCGCAGGAGCTGGAGCGTGGTCAGCCCGAACTTGGCGGTGAACCCGCCGGACTTCTCCCACATCCCCGAGCCCTTGGCCTGGAGCTTGATCCGGAACCCGATCTTGAACAGCACCGGCTCGCGCGAGGCCATCTCGAGGACCTGATCCACCTCGAACGGCTTCTCGATCACGACCACCACCTGTTTGCCGAGGCGGCAGGCCGTCGAGGCCATCGACAGGTAGGCCTGGTCCTTGAAGCCGTTGCAGATGATCAGCGCGTCGGGGGAGAGGTCGAGCGCGATCGCGGCGAGGAGCTCGGGACGGCTCCCCGCCTCGAGGCCCAGCCCCGCGCCCCAGCCGGAGCGCACGAGCCCCTCGACCACCGTCCGCTGCTGGTTGACCTTGATCGGGAAGACCGGATGGAACCGCTCGCGGTAGCTGTACTCGCGGATCGCGTTCGCGAAGCTCTGCACGAGCTCGTTGACCTGCCCCTCGAGCAGCTGCGGGAACCGGAGCAGCAGGGGCGTCTTGATCCCGCGCTTGGCGAGGTCCTCGACCACGCGGTACACGTCGATCGCGCGGGCCGGCTCGCGGCTCGGCGTGACGAGCAGGTGACCGTCCTCGCCGATCGCGAGGTAGCCGTTCCCCCAACCGTCGAGTCCATAGATGTTGACGGCATCGTCGGTCGTGAACCGGTCGGTGAACGACACGCTCATCTCTCGATCTCCGCGTGCGCGGATTATAGGGCCCCCGCAGGCTCAGGCAAGAGCCGCGCGCTACAGTTCCCGCCGTGAATCGCCTCGGAGCGCTCCTTGCGTCGGTCCCGCCGGGGAGCCGCGTGGCCGACATCGGGACGGACCACGGAGCTCTCCCGCTCCGGCTCGCCGAGAGCGGCCGGGCCTCGTTCTGCGTGGCGACGGAGCTGAGCGCGGAGCGCCTCCGGCGCGCCGCACGCCCCCCTGCGGGGGCCCCGTGGGCCGAGCGCATCGCCTACCGCTTCGGGGACGGGCTGGCCGCCGTCCGGCCCGAGGACCGCATCGACACGGTCGTGGTCGCCGGGCTCGGCGGCCGAACGATCGTGCGGGTGCTCACAGCCCCGGACCTCGCGCTCCTCGCGCCGGCCCGGCTGGTCCTCCAGCCGCGCACCGAGGAGGCGGCGGTGCGCGCGTGGCTCTCCCGCGCCGGCTGGCGGCTCGCCGCCGAGAGGGTGTCCGTCGAGCGGGGGCGCGCCCACGTCACGCTGGTCGCCGCGCTCGGGGACGACGGCGACCTCTACCGGCACGACGCCCTCGGGCGCGACGACCTGCTCGCGGCGGGGCCGCACCTCGTCCGCTCCGGGGAGGGCGCGGTGGAGGCGTGGTGGCGGCGTGAGCGCGCGCGGCTCGAGGCGATCCTCGCCCGCGCCGCGGGAACCGAGCCAGGCTAGGCGGGCGTCACCTCGACGACGTCGACCTCGACGATCTC
>DASRJG010000136.1:0-2852 GCA_035649595.1 Candidatus Polarisedimenticolaceae bacterium | reverse complement strand
ACAGCGCCGCGGGATCCGCCAGCCGCACCGCCTCCGCCGGAGTCAGCAAGCCGCGCTCGATCGCGGTCTGCTTCAGCCGGCGCGGGTCCAGCCCGCGCCCGTCGTCCTCCACCGTGATGGACAGCCGCGACGCCAGCCGCGCGACCCGGATACGAACGCGCCCGACGGCCGGCTTGCGTGCGGCCTTTCGCGTCTCCGCGGACTCGATCCCGTGGTCCACGGCGTTCCGCACCATGTGGAGGAGCGGATCGATGATCCGCTCGAGCAGGCTCCGGTCGAGCTTGACCTCCTGCCCCTCGACCTCGACCGCGGCCCCCTTGCCGAGCCTGCGCGAAAGCGCGTCGGCCTCGCGCGAGAGACGCTGCGAGGCGACCTCGAAGGGAACGAGGCGCATCTCGACGAGCGCGTCGTACGCCCGGCGCGCGAGACGGCGCGTCGTCTCGATCTCGCGCCCCGCGGCGTCGATCCTCCCCAGCGACGACATCAGCTCGAGCACGTCCTCGAGCAGCGCGTCGAGGCGATCGGAGCGGACGCGCAGCGAGGCGGTGACCGGCGCGCTCGCGTCGCGGGAGCGCGGCGCCTCGACGGGGACCATCGTGAAGGTCTCGATCTCCTCGACGGCGGAGACGCGGGCCGCGAGCGCGCGGGCGGGGAGATGCGCGGCGATCGTGACCGCGAGACGGCCGTCGAACCGCCCGGTCCGGAGCGCCGCCATCGGGGGATCGATGCGGACGAGCTTCCCGAGCCTCGCGAGCTTCCCGATCACGATCGCGGCGCGGACCGCCGGAAAGCTCCGGTCCCTCCGGACGATCACGGCGATCTTGAAGCAGCCCGAGCTCTCGGGACCGGCAGCGGCGCGCGCGGGTCCGGCGCTTCCGCCGGGGTCGAGCGGCGCCGCTCCCGCCCTCGCCGGGTGCCCTCCGAGCAGCCGACGCAGCCCGTCCTGGAGCGCGGCGCGTTCGGCGTCGTCCACGGCGTCCTTCCGCTCCGCGCGATCCACCATCCGCTCGAGGCATGCGAGGGCGTCGCGGAGGACCCGCTCGGTGCCGGGCTCGGGCACGGCGCGCGTCTGGCGGAGGCGGTCCATCAGCGACTCGGCGTCGTGAGCGAGCGCGCTCATTGCCGCGAAACCCATCGAGGCGGCCATCCCCTTGATCGAGTGCACGTGCCGGAAGAGCTGCGCGAGCGCGGCGTCCCGGGCCTCCCCCTCGCCGAGGCTCCCGGCGAGCTCGCAGGCGGCGCCGAGGTGGTCGCGGGCCTCGGCGACGAACAGATCGAGGTAGGGCGTCAGGTCCATGTCAGAGAGGCGCCGCCGCCCGCTTGACCAGCGCCTCCGTATCGAGCACGAGGTGATCGCGCCCGTCGATGGAGGCGTGGCCGGCCTCCGCCGGGGTTCCCGTGCCCGAGGAGATCTCCGAGGGGACCCAGAGCGCCGCGCCGTCCAGCGGGGATGCGAGCCGCACGACGTGGGCGACCGTTCCGCCGGCGGGCTCGCGGTCCAGGAGGCGGGGGAGATCGATCACCGCGATCGGGCGGCCGCGCCGCTCGGCGAGGCCGAGCACCGCGGGAGGGGAGAGCGGGACCGGATGGATGGGCCCCGCCGGCGCCACCTCGGCCACGCGCTCCAGGGGAATCGCGTAGGGGGCCGCGCCGAGCCGGAAGTAGAGGAGATCCACGTCAGTCCCGCAGTCGGAACGTCGCGAGGAGGTTCTTGAGGTGATCCGACGTGCGGGCGAGGTCCTCGGCGGCGGCGGACAGCGCCTGCATCGATGCGGTCTGTCCGAGAGTGGCGTTGGAGGTCTCCTCCGTCCCGCGCGCGTTGTCCCGCGCGACGCGGACGATCCGCTCGAGCGCCTCGTCCACCTGTCCGGCGAGGCGCCGCTGCTCCTCCGCCCCGCGGGCGATTCCGCGGGCCCGCTCCGTGGTGCCTCGCGTGGCGTCGAGCACGGCGTCGAACGACGCGGCGGCCCGATCGACGAGCTCGCGCGCCTCCCCCGCGGCGCGCACGCCGTCCCGGATGCTCCGGGCGATCGAGTGGGAGCCCCCGCGGATCTCCTCGGTGACGGAGGAGATCTGGTCCGCGAACCCGCGCACGTGATCGGCGAGGCGACGGACCTCCTCCGCGACGACGGCGAACCCCCGCGCCTCCTCTCCGGCCCGTGACGCCTCGATGGTCGCGTTGATCGCCAGGAGGTGGGTCTGATCGGCGAGGGAGACGATGAACGTGACGATCTTCCCGATCTCGTCGGCCTGCCCTTGGAACCCGTCCACCGCATCGGCCGAGGCGTTCACGGCGTTGGAGACCCCCACGATCCCCTCCGCCGCGCGCCGCGCCGCGGCGGCCCCCGCGTTCGCGCGGGCGGCGGCGTCCTCGGCCGCCTCCTGGACCGATCGGGCGGACTCGGCGATCCGGTTGACCGAGCCGGTGAGGTCGCGGGTGAGGGTGGAGGTGCGGGCGACGTCGTCGGCCTGCGTGTCGGCGCCGCACGCGATGGCGTGGGCGGCCTCGGCGATCCCCTCGGTCGCGGCGTTGACCTCCGACGAGGTCCGTGAGAGCGAGCGCGCGGACTCGTGGATCGACTCCGCCCCCTCGCGCACCTCTTTCAACACGCCGAGGAGGCTCCCGACCATGGTCGAGAACGCCCGCGCGAGCTCCGCCGTCTCGTCCGCTCCCTCGACGGCGACGGCCTGCGTCAGGTCCCCCTTGCTGATCACCGACGCGGCGGAGGCGAGCGCGCGGATCCTCCGGACGACGAGCCAGGAGACGAGCCACGCGCCGCCGAGACCGATGGCCAGGTCGAGGCAGACCATCAGCGCCGGGCTCCAGACCGGATCCGGTTGCAGCCGCGGCA
>DASRJG010000135.1:0-9394 GCA_035649595.1 Candidatus Polarisedimenticolaceae bacterium | reverse complement strand
AGGAGACCCGTGTGCTCCAGCCTCGCCGTCACGCGCTCCCCGGTCTCCCCGCGAGCTCGGGCCTCTTCGGCCGCCCGCGCGACCATCGTCTTCAGATCGGCTCCGAACAGCCAGGAGACGCCGCGGGTGTAGGCGGCGTCGAGCTTCGCCCGCAGCGGGGACGTCGCCCACGCGGCGGCGCCCGGAGCCGGCTTGGACCGGTTCGCCGGCGACAGCCGCATGAGGTGCCCGTCGAACGCGAGGGACGTGTCGTGGACGATCTGCTTGGCGTTCTCGACGGTCTTGAGGTCGCGCACGAGCATCTTCCGGAACGCTCCCGGATCGGCCACCTCGGCCGAGAGGAGCGGGCCGCGGACCTGCCCGGCCGGGTCCATCGAGAGCGAGATAACGATCTCGTCGCCGAGCTGCCCGCCGTAGTTGCGCAGCCGCTCGAACGTCTGGTCCATCTCGCGGCGCGCCTCGGGGGTGCTCATGTGCTCGTTCCACCAGGCCTGGAGGGCGTCGCTCTGCGCGACGTGCTCCTCGAACACGGTCTTCGCCTCGATCAGCGCCTCGGTCAGGTTGGGAATCGCGGCGTACAGCACGGTGCCGTCGGGCATCGTGTCCAGGAGCCGCGAGCCGTAGCGCAGCTTCGGGTTCGGGACGCGGGCGTCGAGGTCCTTCCGCAGCGAGGTCAGCTCGTGGAGGAGCTGCGTGTACCGCGCGGCGTCGGCGCTCCAGGCGATCTCGTCGCCGACGGAGACCGGAGTGACCGCATCCGACGTCGCCATCTGCTCGCCCGGCTCGAGCACGCTCTCGTGCCCGTCCGCGGCGACCTGCACCGCCCCTTCCACGACCGAGACGCGCGATCCCCTCGTCCCCGAGTTGACCGCGAAGATCGTCCCCTTGACCGCGACCAGGCAATCGGCCGTCCGGACGTCGAGGTGCCCCGACCCCTGCGGCGACGCCTCGACGATGATCGCGCCGCCGTCGAGGCGGACCGTCGCCCCGTCGCGACGCTTCGCGACCGACAGCTCGGTCCGCTCGCGCATCTCGATGCGGGAGCCGTCGTCCATCTGGAGGAGCGCCCCGGAACCCTTGGCGGTCCGGACCGCGTCCTTCGCCGACACGATCATCCCCACGCTCAGCGGACTCAGCGAGCCCGAGGTCGCCTTGTAGAGCGTCCCGTCCAGCCGGATGACCTTCAGCTTGGGATCGGCGCCGAAGAGTGGAGCCGCCTGCCACGCCGTGTAGGCTCCGAGCACCGCCAGCGCGGCGACCGCCGCGGCGGCTGACCAGCGCTTGTAGGCGGGCCGCCGGTCCTCGGCCGCAGCCGCGGGGGCCGCGGTCTTCGGCGTGCGCGCGGCGATCAGCGCCCTGCGGCAGGGGATGCACTCCCGCGTGTGATCCTCGAGCAGTGTCGAGGTCCCGGCGGGGAGCGAGCCCGCGAGGTACGCGGGGATCAGCGCCTGGAAGCCGGCGCAGCTCTCGATGTGCGCCGCGCCCGAGAGGGGCGCGCCCGAGATCCCGAGGACGGCTCGCGCGCGCTCCGCGGCGGCGTCGATCTCCGCCCGAGCGGGGGACTCGGCGCGGATGGACTCGAGGATTCCGTCCAAGGACGGCTTGTCGGACTTGTGAGTGCTCATCGAAGGTCTCCCTTCAGGTCCTTTTGCAGTTTGGCCCGAGTGCGGTGGAGGGTCACGGCGACCGTGCTCCAGGAGGTGTTCAACAGGCGGGCGATCTCGCGGTTCCCGTAGCCGTCGAAGTATCGCAGGACGAAGATCTCGGCGGCCCGAGGGCTCAAGGTGGCGAGCGAGGCGCGCACGCGCGCGCGCAGCTCGGCCCCCTCGTGTCGCGCCTCGGGATCGGGGGCCTGATCGCGGAATCGGTCGAAGTCGCCCAGCGGCTCCGAGCGAGCGGTCTTGCGACGCCGGAGGAGATCGAGGGCGGCGTTCGTCGCGGCGCGGTGGAGATAGCTGGCGAGCTCCTCGCTCCGCAGCTCCCCCGGCTCGCGCCGCGTAACGCGGAGGAAGACGGTCTGCATCACGTCCTCCGCATCCTCCGCGCACCCTGTGATTCGTCGGGCCACGCGGTAGACGTGCTGGTGGTGCTCCTCGAAGATCGCGGCGACGCTGGCGGCGGCCAGGGGCTCCGGCGCGGGGCGGGTCTCTGACAAGGCTTGCACGGCCTCCTCCTTGTTCGTGTCCTTGCTCATCAGAACGCGCCTCCCCGCCCATTATTAACGGCACGGCGGGGTCTCGAGCCTCGCCTATCCTAGGGGCATGCCCCGACTGACGGTCGATCCGGAGGTCCGGGCCCTCGTCACGGCGGCCGTCGTGGAATCGGGCCGCGTTCGGGTCGGACCCGCCTCCGAGCGCCTCGTGGAGGAGATCGATCGTCTCTGCGCGGGAATCCGCAGCTCGTGGGGCGGGAGGCCCCCCGGGGAGATCGAGGGGCTCGCGCCGGCGCGCCGGCTGTTCCGCGCGTTCGGGATCGACCCGACCTCCACCCGTCCGGCGTCAGAGGCGCTCGTGCGGAGGGTCCTTCAGGGAAGGCCTTTTCCCCGGGTCAACGCGGCGGTCGAGGTCTGCAACCTCTGCTCCGTCACCTTCCTCCTGCCGATCGGGCTCTACGACGCAGGGAAGATCCGCGGGGACGTCACGCTGCGTCGAGGGGCCGCCGGCGAGTCCTACGCGGGGATCCGGAAGGACGCGGTCAGCGTCGCCGGGCGGCCGGTGCTCGAAGACGACGAAGGGCCCTTCGGGAACCCCAGCTCCGACTCCCTGCGGACCTGTGTCACCGAGGCCACGGAGGCGCTGTTCATGGTGATCTTCGCGCCTTCGGACTATCCGGCCGCCGCTCTGGAGGCCCACCGAGTCTTCGCTCGGGAGGCCATGGAGAGGCACTTGCGCGACGGCAACCCGCCCGGGGGGGCGGTGCTTGACAGAAAGTCCGGCGACCCGTAACGTCTTCCAAGGTCCTGGCTGCATTCTTCTCGTACAGAAACGACTGAATTGCGTGCCATCACCTGATCGTGCTCTGGCATGCGAACCCGGACCGTGGGTTCGGTCCGGGGGTCAGGACCTGGTTCCAGCTCCCCGCGGGGGAGCGCAGGGGTTCGAGCATGGGTACCAGACTGTATGTCGGCAACCTTCCCTTCAGCGCTGACGAGGACCAGGTGCGAGAGTTGTTCGGCCAGAACGGCCGCAACGTCGTCGAGGTCAAGCTCGTCACCGATCGCGACACCGGCCGCCCGCGCGGCTTCGGGTTCGTCGAAATGGGAAGCTCCGAGGACGCCGACGGCGCGATCCGCGACCTCAACGGTCGGGATTTCGGCGGCCGTCCGTTGACCGTGAACGAGGCGCGCGAGCGGACCTCGGGGGGGGGCGGCGGCGGCTTCGGCGGTGGCGGCTACGGCGGCAACCGCGGCGGTGGCGGCGGTGGTCGCGGAGGCGGCAATCGCCGGTACTGAGGACCGCGCCAGCAACGTATGACGCTCATGGGGCGCTCCACCGGGAGCGCCCCTTTTGTTTTCCGGAACTCCTTCAGTAGCGGGCCAGGAGCCGGGCGGCCCGGAGCACGCGCTCGTCGCCGGCCAGAAGGGCATCCTCGAGCGGCGGCGAATAGGGGACCGGAGCGTCGAGCGCCCCCACGATTCGTATCGGCGCGTCGAGATCCTCGAAGCACTCCTCCTGGATCGTCGCGGCGAGCGATTCGCCGATCCCTCCGGTCCTCGAGTCCTCGTGGCAGATGAGAACCTTCCCGCAATGTCGCGCGACCGCGAAGAGGGACTCGCGGTCCAGCGGCGCCAGCGAGCGGAGGTCCAGGACCGAGCAGGAGATCCCCTCAGCCGCGAGCGTCCCGGCGACGCGCATCGCCAGGTGCACGTAGGCGCCGTAGGAGACGATCGCGAGGTCGGAGCCGGCGCGGCGCAGGGCCGCCCGGCCCAGCGGAAGGGGCGCCGGAGCCTCGTCCGGGAGCCTCTGCTTGATCTTGGGCTCGCGGTAGAGGGCGATGTGCTCGTAGTACAGGACCGGGTCCGGGTCGGTGACGGCGGAGGCCAGCAACGCCCGCGCGTCCTGCGGGGTCGAGGGACAGACGATCTTGAGCCCGGGAGTGCGGTAGAACCAGGCCTCGGTGTTCTGGGAGTGGAACGGCCCCGCCCGGCGCAATCCGCCCCAGGGCATCCGGACCACCATCGGAACGCCAGCGCCCCACCGGTAGCGGGTCTTCGCGGCGTTGTTGACGAGCTGGTTGAAGCCGGTCGCGACGAAATCGTTGAACTGGATCTCTCCGATCGGGCGCAATCCGGTGAGCGCCGCGCCGACGCACACCCCGAGCACGCCCCCTTCGGCGATGGGGGAATTGAGGATCCGGTCGCCGAACTCGGCCAGGAGCGGCCGCAGCAGCAGGAAGGCGTTGCCGTACGCGCCCCCGACGTCCTCCCCGTACACGAACACCCGCGGGTCGGCGCGGAGCGCGTCCCCCACTCCGAGCATCACCGCCTCGAGGAAGGTCCGACCCTTGGTGTCGAAGGGAAGCGCGCTCTCCACCGGCGGGAGCGCCGGTCTCGCGCCGTCCCTCGCCCGATCCTCCGCGAGGGGCTCGACGTGGCGCCGAGGCGCTTCGCCGGCGAGCACGCCCGCGCCGGCCGTGTCCGCGTCGGGCCAGGGGAGCGCAACGATCGCTCGAGCTTCGGCCTCCACGAGCGCCTCCGACTCGGTCTTGAAGCGCGCGAGGTCGTCGTCGCCGAGGATCCCCTCGGCCCGTAGCCGCGCGGCGTACGTCGTGATCGGATCGCGCTTCGCCCAGTAGCGGTACAGCTCCGCGTCGGCGTAGCCCGATTCGCCGGGAGCGGGATACTCCCAGGACGGCGCCGGGTCCCGGCCGAGATAGAGCATGTCGTCGTGGTGCGCGTGGCCGCACATCCGCATCGCGATCAGCTCGACCAGCGTCGGACCGAGCCCTCCGCGCGCGCGCTCCGCAGCCCAGGTGAACGCCGCGGCGATCGCGTCGGGGTCGGTCCCGTCGATCGTGATCCCCGGCACCCCGTAGCCGGCCGCCTTGTCGGCGAAGACGCGAGCCGCGCTCTGCTCCCGCACCGGCGTGGAGAGCGCCGTTTGGTTGTTCTCCACGCAGAAAACCGCCGGGAGCTTCCGGGCGGCGCACAAGTTGATCGCCTCGTGCCACTCGCCGAGCGATGTCGCGCCCTCGCCCGCGAAGGACACCGCGACGCGATCCTCCCCGCGGAGGCGGAATCCCATCGCCATCCCGGCGGCGGTCATCGTGGAGATGGTCAGCGGCGCGGTCGCGGGGATCACGCCCCAGCCGAAATCGCCGATGTGGAGATCCTTCCCGTCCATCGGCGGTCCGGCCTTCGCCATCTGCCCGTTGAGGATCATGCGGATCGTCGCCGGCTCGGGGCGCATCGCGATCGCGACACCGGCGTCCCGGATGATCGGGGCGACGACGTCCCCCTTCCAGGTCCCGTCCGCGTCACGGTAGGCGCTGCCGCGCCGCAGTCGCACCGCCGCGGCGTAGATCGCCTCCTGACCGAGCGAGCGGAACCCCTTCCCCTGGAAGGCGGTCGTGCCGTGACGCACCTCGCTCCCGGTGAACAGAGCCTTGAGCCGATTGTCGGTGGCTCGCGTCAGGACCATGCCGCGCAGGATCTCCCGTCGCTCGTCGGGCGTAAGGGAGGCGCGGATCGACTCGCGGCGGAGGAATCCGTCGCAGGCGTCCACGACGTCCGCCGAGGCGCGTCGGACGCGCTCGTGGGCCGTGACGCCCGGGGTCGTCTCCGGCACGCCGGCGGGGGCGCGGCGGGGGAGGGCCCGCTCGAGAGCCGCGCGCAACGGCTTGCGCAGGGCGTCGAGGGTCCCCGCGGTGTCGGTCCCCGCCGACACGGGGCGCACCGACGCGAAGACATCGAGGACCCGCTCCAGCGATTCCGGGTGGCGCTCCGCGACGAACGCGGAGAATCGGGAGGCGACGGCGTCGAGGATCTCTGTCTTCGGCACGTGAGCCGCCGATGCTACCGCTCTCGCACCGCGAAGAGCAAGGCTGGCGCTGCGATACCGCTTGGGGCACACTTCCGAGCTTGACCGGCCGATTTCGCGAGAAGGGCTCTTGAGAGCACGCACCCGCAAGCCCCCGCGCCCAGCCGCCGCCGCCGTCCCGGCGGATCCGCTCTTCCTCTCGGCGGACCTCAAGCTGTGGGCGGGGGAGCGCGTCGGTCACGCGGGGCACGAGAGCGCCCTCCTCGGGAAGGTCGAGGCGCTGCGTCTGGCGGCGGACGGCCGGTCGCTGGAGGCGAAGGTCCGCGACCAGGGTCCGACCCCCTACAAGGTCGAGGTCGCGATCGATGAAGGCGGTCTCGCCAGCCGCTGCGAGTGCCCCTACCAGGGAGGACCGGTCTGCAAGCACGCGGTCGCGGCGATCGAGGCGCTGCGATTTCCGCGCCCGGCGGTCCTCCATGTCGCCGGCTCGCAGAAGCGGGCCCGGCGGGCCGGCCGGCTCGCGCGCGGCCAGGGACGGATCGTCACGCACGCTCCGATCCAGGCGGGGACGCTGCTCGCCGCGCCCGGGGAATGGGCGCTCACCCGCGACGAGCGGGTGGAGCTCGCGCGGGACGACGAGCTGAAGGCCCGCAAGCAGCGGGCGCGGAAGGAGAAGGCGGCGATCACCCGGCTCGGGCGTCGCGGCGGGGATCTCCCGCGCTTCCGCGTCGCGGGTCACGGCCGGTCGGGGCCCTACGTCGTCACCCTGCGGGGGCTCGACGCCAAGCTCGCCTCGTGCACCTGCCCGGACTTCGAGAAGAGCGAGCTCTCGACCTGCAAGCACATCGAGCGCGTCCGCGCCTGGTATCAGCGGCAACCCAAGCGCGCTCGCGGACCGGTGCTCTCGATCTGGTGGCGACCTTACGAATGGGCGAGCGACGTCCCCGAGCCGCTCCGCGAGATTCGCTGCGACGTGGTGGACGGCCTCCGGCCCGAGTCGCTCCGCGACGCGTTCGACGAGGACGGCTATCTGCGTCCGAGCCCCGACGGGCTTCCCGCGGCGGAGTGGGTCGCGAGCGTGCTCGAGCGGGCGCGCGACGCGGCCGCCGCTTCGGAGCTGGGATTCGACCTCGACCCCGCGGTCGGCGCGAGGCTCGTGGAGGCTCGCCACCAGGCGGACCTCGCGCGCCGTCTCGGGACGGTCTCCGCCGGGGACGAGACCTGGATCGACACCGTCTCGGGGCTCGGCTTCAAGCTCCATCCGTATCAGGACGACGGCGCCCTGTTCCTGGCGCGGCGCGGCCGGGCCTTCCTCGCCGACGACATGGGGCTCGGCAAGACGCTGCAGGCGATCGTCGGGACGCTCCTCCTCAGACGGACCGCGGGGATCAAGAAGACGCTCGTCGTCTGCCCGGCCTCGCTCAAGCACCAGTGGGCGCGCGAGATCGCGAAGGCCTGCGGGGAGGACGCTCGGGTCGTCGAGGGCTCGCGCACGATGCGGGCCGCCGCCTACCGGAAGTGGAAGAAGGGATTCCTGATCCTCAACTACGAGCTCGCGCTCCGGGACCTCGACGACGTGCGCGCGGCCAAGGCCGAGCTCGTCATCCTCGACGAGGCCCAGCGGATCAAGAACTGGGATACGAAGACCGCGAAGGCGATCAAGGAGCTGACGAGCCCCTTCGCGTTCGTCCTCACGGGAACGCCTCTGGAGAACCGTCTCTCGGAGCTCCACTCGCTCGTCGAGTTCCTCAACCCGAGGGCGCTGGGGCCGCGATGGCGGCTGCTTCCCTTCCATGCGGTCAGCGAGCCTGGAGGGAAGATCGTCGCCTACGAATCGCTCGACGTGCTGCGCGGCCGGCTGGAGTCGTTCTTCCTGCGGCGCGAGCGAGCCGAGGTGCTCGATCAGCTCCCCCCGCGGACGGACAACACGTTCTGGACGGAGATGACCCCCGCGCAGCTGCGTCCGTATCGGCGCCACGCGCGGAAGGTCGCGGCGCTCCTCGCGCAGAACCGCCCGCTCAAGACCGCGGAGGTGCGCCTCCTCCTCCAGGCGCTCACCTCCATGCGGATCCTCTGCAACGCCTGGGCGCAGTACGAGTGGGCGCGTGCGGAGGCCCGATTGCGCGACGGGATCCCGGGGGAGCACGACCTCCGGTGGATCCACTCGCCGAAGCTCGAGGAGTTCGCGCACGTCCTCGAGGACCTGCTCGAGCGGCCGGGCGCGAAGGTGCTCGTGTTCAGCCAGTGGGAGCGGCTCCTGCGCCTGGCGCACTTCGCGGTCCGCCCGCTCCTCGACCGCCGCGGGGAGCGCGCGACCGTCTTCCACGGCGGGATGGACTCGCACAAGAGGGAGCAGACGATCGACGAGTTCCGCGCCGACGAGACGATGCGCGTCCTGTTCTCCACCGACGCGGGCGGACTGGGGCTCAACCTGCAGGATGCGGCCTCGGTGGTCGTCAACCTCGAGGTCCCGTGGAACCCCGCCGTGCTCGAGCAGCGGATCGGCCGCGTGCACCGGATGGGGCAGCGCCAGAGCGTCCAGGTCCTCCACTTCGTGACTCGCGGAGCGATCGAGGAGCGCGTGCGGCAGGTGGTCGAGAACAAGAAGGCGCTCTTCGACGGGCTGCTCGTCGACGAGGTGGATCGGGTGGTCCTCGACGAGGCCGTTCAGGCGAGCTTCGTCGAGCGCGTCCGCAGCCTGCTCACCGCCTCCTGACCGGTCACCACAGCTCGAACTCCCGCGTCAGCGCGACGCCGAAGCGCCGCGCGACCTCCGACTCCGCGATCCCGACCAGCTCGAGCGCGTCCTTCGCGGTCCCGCCCCCCAGGTTGACGAAGAAGTTCGCGTGCTTCGGTGAGATCTGGATCCCGCCGACGCGGCGCCCCTTCAGGCCGGCGGCTTCGATCAACCGGCCCGCGAAGTCCCCTTCGGGCTTCAGGAACACCGATCCGCACGACGGGAGCTCGGTCGGCTGCGTCGCCTTTCGGCCCGCGGCGAACCGCTCGAGCCGCGCCCGCACCGCTGCGGGGTCGTCCGGCGCGAGGGCCATCCACGCCGCGAGCACGATCCCCGGACGTCCGCGGAACGCGCTTGTCCGGTAGCCGAACGCCGAGGCCTCGCGCCCGAGCGTCGCCGACGAGCCGTCGGGCTCGAGGCGCGTCACGGACGCCACGGCGTTGCCGATCTCGAATTCGTGCCACCCGGCGTTCATCACGATCGCGCCGCCGACCGTCCCCGGGATCCCCGCGCCGAACTCGAGCCCCGTGAGCCCGCGCGCCGCCGCCAGATTCGCGAGCTGGGGGAACGAGGCCCCCGCGCCGGCCTCGACGGTCGCGCCCTCGAACCGGATCGCATCCAGGACCTTCCGCACCCGGATGACGAGCCCGCGGACCCCTTCGTCGCGGATGAGCAGGTT
>DASRJG010000134.1:0-11612 GCA_035649595.1 Candidatus Polarisedimenticolaceae bacterium | reverse complement strand
AGCGAGCAACGCCTCCACCCGCTCGACCAGCGACCGCGCGTCGAAGGGCTTCGTCACGTAGCCGTCGCTTCCGCACGCCCGAGCCTGATCGGCGTCGAACGGCTCGAACGTTCCCGCCAGGAGCAGCACGGGAACGGGGCGAACCGACTTCTTCACCGCCCGGCAGACCTCGTAGCCCGAGGGTCCGGGCATGACGACGTCCGCCAGCACCAGGTCCGGCTTGAGGTCGCGGAGGCGCTCGATCGCCTCGCGGCCGGAGCCGACCGACTCCACGCGGATGTCGGTGTCGCCGAATGTGAGCTCGACGACCTTGCGGATCGTGATGCTGTCGTCGGCCAGGAGGATCGTGCGCGGCATCGGGACGCCGCCCTAGCCGAGCGCGCGCGGAGCGACGTGGGCGCGTACCCAGGCGATCACGTCCTCGGTGGAGGTCCCCGGAGTGAAGATCTCGAGAACGCCCGCGGCCTTGAGCCCCGGAACGTCTTCCTCCGGGATGATGCCGCCTCCGAACACGGCGATGTCCGGCGCGCCCCGCTCGCGGAGGAGCTCGATCACGCGAGGGAACAGGTAGTTGTGGGCGCCGGAGAGGATCGAGAGCGACACCGCGTCCACGTCCTCCTGGATCGCCGTCGCGACGACCATCTCCGGGGTCTGGTGGAGGCCGGTGTAGATCACCTCGAACCCGGCGTCGCGGAAGGCGCGCGCGATGATCTTCGCGCCCCGGTCATGTCCGTCGAGCCCGACCTTCCCCACCAAGAGGCGCAGCTTGCGGTCCGCCGTCACAGGACGGACACCTCCCGGTAGGTGCCGAACACCGGGACGAGCGCCTGGCTGATCTCCTGGACGCTCCCGTAGTCGCGGACGCAGTCCAGCATCGGAGGGATCAGGTTCTCGCCGGACTCCGCGGCGCGGCGCAGGCGCGCGAGGTCGCGCGCGAGCTTCGCGCCGTCGCGCCGGGTCCTCACGGCCGCCAGACGCAGAAGCTGCGCGCGCTCGACTTCGTCGTCGATCTTCAGGATGTCCAGGCGCCGCCCGTTCTCCACGGCATGCTTGTTCACGCCGACGATCGACTTCTCGCCCCGATCGACCTGGCGCTGATAATGGTAGGACGCGTCCGCGATCTCCTTCTGCGGGAAGCCCCGCTCGATCGCCGCGATCATCCCCCCCATCTCGTCGATCCGCGCGATGTAGGCGAGCGCGTCCCGCTCGATCTTGTCGGTCAGCGCCTCGACGAAGTACGAGCCGCCCAGCGGATCGACCGTGTTCGTCACGCCGGACTCCTCGGCGATGACCTGCTGCGTGCGCAGGGCGACCGTGACCGCCTGCTCGGTCGGCAGCGCCAGCGCCTCGTCGAACGAGTCGGTGTGCAGCGACTGCGTGCCCCCGAGCACCGCCGCCATCGCCTGGATCGTCACCCGGGCGACGTTGTTGAGCGGCTGCTGGGCCGTGAGCGAGCACCCGGCGGTCTGCGTGTGGAAGCGCATCATCCAGGAGCGCGGGCTCTTCGCCCCGAAGCGGTCGCGCATGACGTGGGCCCAGATGCGCCGCGCCGCGCGGAGCTTCGCGATCTCCTCGAAGAAGTCGTTGTGGGAGTTGAAGAAGTAGGACAGCCGCGGCGCGAACGCGTCCACGTCCAGCCCCGCGGCGCGTCCCGCCTCGACGTAGGCGATCCCGTCCGCCAGCGTGAACGCCAGCTCCTGGACCGCCGTCGAGCCGGCCTCGCGGATGTGATAGCCGGAGATCGAGATCGTGTTCCACAGAGGGACCTCGCGGGCGCAGAACGCCATCAGGTCCGTGATGATCCGCATGCTCGGCCGGGGTGGATAGATCCACTCCTTCTGCGCGATGTACTCCTTCAGGATGTCGTTCTGGAGCGTCCCCGACAGCTTGGCGAACGGGACGCCCTGGCGCTCGGCGACGGCGAGGTACATGCAGAAGACGACGGCCGCCGGGGCGTTGATCGTCATCGAGGTGGACACGCGGTCGAGGGGGATCCCGCTGAACAGGATCTCCATGTCCTCGAGGGTGTCGACGGCGACTCCCTCCTTCCCGACCTCGCCCCGCGCCAGCGCGTCGTCGCTGTCGCGTCCCATGAGCGTCGGGAGGTCGAACGCCGTGGAGAGCCCCGTCTGCCCGTGCTCGAGCAGGTAGCGGAAGCGGGCGTTGGTGTCCGCGGCGGATCCGAACCCGGCGAATTGCCGCATCGTCCAGAGGCGACCGCGGTACATCGTCGGGTGGATGCCGCGCGTGTACGGGAACTCTCCCGGATAGCCCAGCTTCTCCCCCTCGCTCCATCCGCCGGCGAGGTCGTCGGAGGTGTACAGACGCTCGATCGGGAGATCGGAGACCGTGGTGAAGGCCACGTCGCGCTCGGGGGATTTCCGAAGCGACTCGGCGAGGGTCTCCCGCTCCCAGGCCTGACGGGTCGGCTTCCGGCCCGCCGGCGGCTTCCCGTTCGCGCTCATCGGGACTCCCGCGAAGTGTTACAGCGTCGGAACTTAGCAGGCTTCCCGGGAGGGGTCAAGAAACCAGGGTCGGCTCAGAACTCCGGATCCACCAAACCGAAGTCCCCATCCCGCCGCCGATAGACGACGTTCACCCGGTAGGTGCGATCGTCGCGATAGACCAGAAGGTCGCCGCCTCCCGAGTCGAGCTCCATCGCGGCGTCCTCGGCCGACAGCGGCTTCAGCCGGTAGCGCTCGCTGCGGAGGATCCTCGGGCTGCGGAGCGACTTCCGGGCGCTCTTCGCCCGCGGCGCCGCCTCGGGCTCGGCCGGCGCGACCGGCCGCGCGGCGGCGATCTTCCGTCCGTCGCGCTTCTTCTTGTGAACGAGCTTCTCCTTGTGCTTGAGCGCCTGCCGCTCGAGCTTGTCGGCGACGTCTCCGATCGACGCGTACAGATCCTCGGTCTCCCGCATTCCGGCGAGCAGCGCCGTGCGGGATTTCACCTGGATCTCGGCCAGATGCCGTCGCTTCTCGACGGCGAGGACGACGTGCGCCTCGATGGGGCCGCCGAGAAGCTTCTCGACCTTCCGGAGCTTCTCCTCCGCGAACTTCCGGAGAGCGGGCGTGATCTCGACCTGGCGACCCGTGATGTGGACCTGCATCGCTTCCTCCTAGCGCAGTCCCGCCTTGCGGCTTCCCGACGACGGGATCTTGAGCTCCTCCCGGTACTTCGCGACGGTCCGCCGCGCGATCTGCAGCCCCTCGCCGAGCAGCACCTTCACGATCGCCGCGTCGGAGAGCGGGCGTCCCGCGTCCTCGGCGGCGACGATCTTGCGGATCCGCTCCTTGACGGTGAGCGACGAGACGTTCTCTCCCCCGTGCGCGGAGGCGATCCCGCTGTGGAAGAAGAACCTCATCTCGAACAGGCCGCGGTGGGTGTGCATGAACTTGTTGTTCACGACGCGGCTCACCGTGCTCTCGTGCATGCCGATGTCGTCCGCGACGTCCTTCAGCACCAGCGGCCGCATCCGCTCGATCCCGAAATCGAGGAACTCCCGCTGGTGCTTCACGATCGACGCCGCGACCTTGTAGATCGTGCGCTGCCGCTCCTCGAGGCTCTTGATGAGGCGGAAGGCCGAGCGCAGCTTGTTCCGGACGTAGTCCTTCGCGTCCGCCGGCGCGTTGCCGCCGCCGCCCCGCTCGACCATCCGGCGGTAGACCGGGCTGATCCGTAGGCGCGGGAGCCCCTCCTCGTTGAGGACGATCTGGTAGTCGTCGTCCACCTTCACCACGTAGACGTCCGGGACGACGTAGCGGCTGCTCTCGACGTTGTACTTCTGCCCGGGGCGCGGGTCGAGCCCCTTGATGATCTCGATCTCGGCGAGCAGGTCGTCCATCGGGAGGCTCAGGATCTCCGCCAGCTCCTTGAACCGCCGCGCCTGGAGCTTGTCCATGTGGTGGCGGACGATCGTCTCGGCGGCGCTCCCCTCCTCGCCGAGGTGGCGCAGCTGGATCGTGAGGCATTCGATGAGGTCGTGCGCGGCCACGCCCACCGGATCGAACTCCTGGACCAGCTCGAGAGTGGCCTGCACCTCCTCGGCGGAGTAGCCGCCCATCTCCTGGATCTCCTCGCGGCTCGCGCGGAGGTAGCCGTCGGCGTTCAGGTTCCCGATGATCGCCCGGCCGATCTCCTTGGCGCGATCGCTCGCGACGCTCATGTCGAGCTGCCAGATCAGGTGGCTGGCGAGGTCCTGCTTCTCCGCGAGCGTGTTCTCGAAGGAGGGGAGGTCTTCGTTGGACTCGATCGGGGTGCGGGGAACGTACGTTCCTTCCACGTCCTGGAAATACGACTCGTAGTCGATGTCCTCGAACGGGTCGCGGCTCTCCGGCTCCGGCTCGGGCTCCGGGTCCGCGCCCTCGCGGGCCTCCGAGGCCTCGGCCGGCTCGGGGGCGGCGGTCTCCGCCTCGGTGCGCTCCGGGGCCGGTCCCTCCTCGAGCGCCTCTTCGAGCACGGGGTTCTCGGTCAGCTCCTGCTGGATCTCTTCGACGAGCTCCAGCTTCGACATCTGCAGCAGCTTGATCGCCTGCTGCAGCGACGGCGTCATGATGAGCCGCTGGCTCATCCTGACGCTGAGCTTCTGTTCGAGGGCCATCGGTCCGCTGCGCTCCCGTCCGAGGCCGAGCGTCAGTTCAGCCGGAAGTTCTCTCCCAGGTACACGCGCCTCACGTCCGCGTCGTTCGCCAGGTCCGAGGGGGTTCCGTGCCGGAAAATTCGGCCCTGGCTGATAATATAGGCCCGGTCCACGATCTGCAAAGTCTCTCGCACGTTGTGGTCGGTGATCAGCACGCCGAGGCCCCGCGCCTTCAGCCCCGTCACGATCCGCTGGAGCTCACCGACCGCGATCGGATCGATCCCGGCGAACGGCTCGTCCAGGAGCATGTAGCGCGGCTCGAGCGCGAGCGAGCGGGCGATCTCGACGCGGCGCCGCTCGCCGCCGGAGAGGGCGTATCCCGGAGTGCGCGCGACGTGCGCGAGCCCGAACTCCTCCATCAGCGTGTGCGCCCGCTCGTGTGCGGCCTCGGTGCCGAGCCCCTTGAGCTCGAGGACCGCGAACAGGTTCTGCTCCACGCTGAGGCGGCGGAACACCGAGGCTTCCTGCGGAAGGTAGCCGATCCCCTCGCGCGCGCGGAGGTACATCGGGTACGCGGTGATGTCCCGGCCGTCGAGCACCACGTTTCCGCCGTCCGCGGGGACGAGACCGAGGATCAGATAGAACGAGGTCGTCTTCCCCGCGCCGTTGGGGCCCAACAGCCCGACGACCTCGCCCGGCGCGATCCGGACCGACACGTCCTGCACCACGCGCCGCCCTCGATACGCCTTGCTGAGCCCCTCGCCCACGAGACCGACCGCGGGGGCTCCGTTGATCGCGCTGCGATCCGCCATCCACGCCTCAACCCTTCGGCGTGCGGATCCTCGCGCGATCGCGCTCGCCGGATTCGACCTCGAGAGCTCCGGTGTCGAGGTGGTAGCGTAACACCCGGCCCGCCGTGGTCCCTCCATCCGGCCCGGCATTGCGTACGGTCGCGGGGGCGCGATCTCCGAAGAGCCGGACGATGCGGGAGTCGGTCTCGTAGATGGCCCGGTCGCCCTCGCCGGTCGCGGTCGTCGGCGTGCCCTTCTCCCCCGTGGACCGGAACTCGAACCGCACGCCGCCGGTCGCCTGAACTTCCTGGAGACCGCGGCCGGTCGCGCCGAGGGTCGCGGCGAGGCGCGGCGCTTCCAGCCAGCCCTCCGCCTGACGCGTGCGCACGCCCCCTTCGTACACCGCGGTACGCGCGGCGCCCTTGTAGGCGAGGCGATCGGCGGCGACCTGGATGAAGTCGCCCTCCCCGGTGGCCCGACCTTCCTGGCGGGGCGAGCGCGTCGAGACGCGTCCGCTCGCGTTGAGGATCTCGCCGTCCTGGATCATCTCCACCTCGTCCGCGGCGAGCGTGCGATCCCCCTGCCAGCCGCGCACCTGTCCGCGGAACACCAAGCGCGCCCCCGCGCTCGTGCTCTCGAGCGAGGCGGACACGAAGTGCACGGCCTCGTTCGCCGCGAACATCGGAGGGGCCCCGCCGGCGCGCGTCGCGGGACCGGGGAGCAGCGTGGACTCGACGCGGCCGGTCGCCGTCATGGCGGAGCCCCGCGCGTCGCTGACGATCGTCTCCGCAGCGATCCTGGCGCGACCGCTCGCCAGCCGCGCGCGTTGCGACGGGGAGGCCCTGAGCGTCACCGTCCCGTCCGGGCCCAGCCCGGTCACGCTCGCCTGGTCCGCCTCCCCTGAGGTCCCTTCCCCATCGAACGTCACGTTCCCCGTCGCGAGACCGTCTCGAAGCTCCCCGTCTCCGTCGAGGCGGGCCTGGAGCTTGTCGCACATGAGCTGGCCATGGCCCTTCTTCGTCGGGCCGGATGCGACCACGTGCCCTGCGGCCTCGAGCTGGAAGCCGCCCGCGGGCTGGGACGTCCTGGCCTCGATCGTCTGGGCCGCGACGGTGCCGCGGGCATGCTCGATCCGGGCACCGTCGGACAGGATCGCATGGTCGAGCTTTCCCGCCGCGTCCCAGGTCGCGCGCGCGAGGCGGGCCTCGAACTCCCCTTTCCCCCCTCCGACCGCCGACGCGATTCCCGTGACCGAAGGGGACGCGGTCGCGCTGACGATCCGACCGTCGGGGCCGCGCTCGAGGACGACGGTCGGCGCCCGCAGCGCCATGCCGGACTGGGACGCATCGACATCCCCCTCCAGCGTCCAGGTGGGCGAGCCGGAGGCCGCCCACACGCGGTGCGCCGAGAGGTGGCCCCCGTCCTGGCCTTCGAGGGCGACGCCGAGAATCTGCGTGGGGTCCTTCTTCAGGCTGTAGATGACCGCCGAGGCGGTCCCCTTCCAGCCGGGGCTCTCGATCCGTACCGTCCCGAGCGAGCGCACGACGCCCACGACCTGATCGACCTCGACCGTCGGGATCGTGAGCGACAGACCGGTGTCGTCGTCGTGGAGGGTCACGCCCCCCTCGAGCCTCATGATCCGCTCCCCCTGGCTCCCGGCGCCGGCACCCCGCTGGGCGGTCATCACGAGAGGGGTGCGCTCCTCGCGGTCCACCTCGACCCGCTCGACGTCCTCGATCTGGAAGGCGCCCTGATCGTCGACGCGGCCGACGCGCGCCTGCACGAGGAGCCTGCGGCGTCCCCCGACGAGATCGCTGAACCTGAACCCCTCGGCGCGCGCGCCGAGCTCCGTCGAGCTGTCCGCGGGGACGACGCCCCGCCCCGGCCGCGACCGGAAGGCGAGGCCGATGGCGACGAGGAACGCGACGAGAAGGATCGGGATGACGATGCGCAGCAGGCGGACGCGTCTCACGACACCTACCGGCCGGGGAACCGTGGCTTCCGCTTCTCGACGAACGCCCGCGTCCCCTCGCGCATGTCCTCGGTCGCGAAGCACAGACCGAAGAGCGACGCTTCGAGCCTCAGCGCCTCGGTGAGCGCCATCTCGCCCCCCGCCAGGACGGCGTCGAGCGCCCGTGCCAGGGCGAGCGGGCTCTTCCCGAGGAGCTTGGCCGCGAGCGCCGACACCTGCGCGCGCAGCTCCGCCGCCGGCGCGACGCGCTCCACGAGACCGATCCGGTGGGCCTCGGCCGCGTCGATCGTGTCTCCCGAGAGGATGAGGTCGAGCGCGCGCCCGCGCCCGACCGATCGCTGGAGCCGCTGCGTCCCCCCCGCTCCCGGGATCAGCCCCAGGTTGACCTCGGGCTGGCCGAAGCGGGCGGTGTCGGCGGCGTACCGCACGTGGCAGGCCAGCGCCAGCTCACAGCCGCCACCGAGCGCGAAGCCGTTGACCGCCGCGATGACCGGCTTCGGCGACGCCTCCAGCCTGCCGAAGCTCTCCATCAGCTCGAGCGAGAAGCGGTGGGCGGCCGCGGCGTCGAGAGCCGCCATCTCGGCGATGTCCGCTCCGGCGACGAACGCTTTTTCCCCCGCCCCGGTCACGACGAGGACCCCCACCTCCGGATCGGCGATCGCGTGCTCGGCCGCGCGCGCGATCTCCTGGACGGTCGCCCGGTTCAGCGCGTTGAGCTTGTCCGGGCGGTTGACGGTGATCCACGCGACCCGGTCCGAGACGTCGTAGAGGAGGTTGGCGAACGTCGGGTGCGTCATGCGCGGCGGTCCTCGAGGATCAGAAGCGGATCTGAGCGTGGAGCACGTTCCGACGATAGTCCCCCGCGACCACGGGGACCACCAGACACATCTCGTACAGTCGCGACATCAGCGCATCGCCGAGACGGTCGCGCAGTGTCGGGACCTCCGACGGGCCGGAGGTCCCGTCGTCCTCTCCCGTGGCGCGGTTGGTCGTCATCAGGGTCGGGAGCTTCCGGTTGTAGCGGTGCGAGAGAACGTCGTGCATGACGTCCTGCGCCCACGCGGAGGTCCGACCCGCCCCCAGATCGTCGAGGAGGAGGACCTCCGCCTCCAGCACCGGCGCCAGGACCTCCGCCTCGCTCCGCTCCCCGCCGCCGTCGAACGTCGACTGCAGCCGCTTGAGCAGCTCGCGCTGCTCGGCGAAGAGCACGCGCGCGCCCTTGCGCTCGGCCAGCTCGTGGAGGATGGCGACGGCGAGATGGGTCTTGCCGGTCCCCGGGCTACCCCAGAACAGCAGTCCGTGCTCGATCCGGTCCGGCCAGCGCTCGAACCACTCGCGGGCGACCGCGAGAGGGTGCTCGAGACCGCGCTCGATCGGGTCGAAGTGCTCGAAGCGGCAATGCTCGTAGCGTCGCGGAACCCGCGCCGCGCGGACGAGCTGGCTCCCGCGGTCTTTGTAGCTGCACGCGCAGCGGGACGCGACCGACGCGCCGGTCTCGTCGACCCGGAGCGTGAACCCCGTGCCGCCGCAATCCGCGCAGGTCCCGCTCATGCGCTCAGTTGAGGTAGCCGCGGAGCTGCTGGCATTTCTGGGACCGGTTCAGCTTCTCGAGGGCCTGCGCCTCGATCTGCCGGATCCGCTCGCGCGAGAGACTCATCATCTCGCCGATCTCCTTGAGCGTCTTCGGATCCGATCCGTCGAGACCGAAGCGGAGCCGCAGCACCCTCTCCTCCTTCTCGTCGAGCTCCCCGAGCGCCTGGCGGATGTGCCGGCGGAGGGACTGCCGGAGGAAGACGAAGTCGGCGGCGGGGATGGTGTCCTGCTCGAGCTTGTCGGACAGGTGGAACTCGTGCTCCTCGTCGATGACCGCGGAGAGCGAGATGTTGTCGTCGGCAACCTGCAGGAGGGAGGTCACCTCCTCGAGCGTGACCTCGATCTTGTTGGCGACCTCCTGGGCGGTCGGCGCGCGCTGCAGCTCGCTGCGCAGGACGGACTGGGCCTTGCCGATCCGGTAGAGGAGGTTCGCCTGCTTCTGGGGGAGCCGGAAGGCGCCGCTCTGGTCGGAGAGGGCGTGGATGATCGCCTGGCGCACCCACCAGACCGCGTAGGTGATGAACTTGACGTTCTTCGCGGCGTCGTACCTCTTGGCCGCCTCGATCAAGCCGATGTTCCCCTCGTTGATGAGGTCGAGGAACGACATGCCGCAGCCGCGGTAGCGCTTCGCGTAGGAGACGACGAACCGCAGGTTGGCCTCCACGAGCTTGCGGAGCGCTTTCTGATCCCCCTTCTGGATCTTCCGCCCGAGGACGCGCTCCTCCTCGGCGGTGATCCTCGGGAGTCGAGAGATCTCCTTGAGGTATTTCTTGAGGGATTCGGAGCCGCCGCCGCGGGATTCTTCGCGTTCGTCTTCCATCGATCCCCCGGGTCGCGCGGTCAGTATATCGTGGCGGATGCTCAGCGCACCGCGACGCGGATGGGACCCTTGTCGGCGTCGTCCTTCTTCGCGAGCGTGACGGTGAGGACGCCGTTCTGGTACGCCGCGGCCACCGACGCCCGGTCCACGTGCGAGGGCAGCCGGAAGCGCCGCGAGAACTTTCCGTACGAGCGCTCGACGCGATGGAACTGCTCCCCGGCGCCGCCTCGGTCCATCCGGCGCTCCCCTTCGACGCACAGCTCGTCGTTCTCGATGCGGACGTCGATGTCCTGCTGCGAGAGCCCCGGGATCTCGAGCGAGAAGACGACGCGCCCCGGCTGCTCGTAGACGTCGGCCACCGGGGTCCAGGCGCCGATTCCCCCCTCGGCGTCGAAGTTGGTCCGCGCGAGCGCGCTCTCGAAGAGCTTGTTCATCCGCTCCTGGATCCCGACGAGGTCCTTGAGCGGATCCCACTCGGTCGGCGCCATCGGAAATACCTCCGGCCGGTCCTGGACCAGCCGGATGAGTCTATCAAGAGGGCCAAGCCGGGCGTCAGTTCTTGTCGACGACCTCGGCGTCGATCACGTCGTCTCCCGATTTCGGAGCACCGTTTCCGCCGCCGGGCTCTCCGGAGGGGGACGGCGTCGGGCCGCTGGCCGCGCGATAGACCGCCTCGCCGAAGCGCAGACGCGCCCGCTCGAGCGACTCGGACGCCGAGCGGATCGCCGCCGCGTCCCCGCCCTCGAGAGCCTTCTTCGTCGCCTCGAGCGCCTCGCGGACCGCCGCCTGCTCCGTCTCGGGGACCTTGGAGGCGTTCTCCTGGAGGTCCTTCTCGGTCTGGTAGACCATCTGATCCGCGCGATTCCGCGCGTCCACGGTCTCGCGGAGCGTCCGGTCCTCCTCCGCGTGGGCGGTGGCCGCCTTGACCATCGCGTCGACCTCCTCCTTGGAGAGCCCCGAGGAGGCGGTGATCGTGATCTTCTGCTCCTTGCCGGTGCCCAGGTCCTTCGCCGACACGTGGACGATGCCGTTCGCGTCGATGTCGAAGCCGACCTCGATCTGCGGCACCCCCCGCGGCGCCGGCGGGATTCCGTCGAGGTGGAACCGGCCGAGCGTCTTGTTGTCCCGCGCCATCTCACGCTCCCCCTGGAGCACGTGCACCTCGACGCTCGTCTGGCTGTCGGCCGCGGTCGAGAAGACCTCGCTCTTGCGCGTGGGAATCGTGGTGTTGCGCACGATCAACCGGGTGAAGACCCCGCCGAGGGTCTCGATCCCCAGCGACAGGGGCGTCACGTCGAGCAGCAGGAGGTCCTTCACGTCTCCCGCGAGCACCCCCGCCTGGACGGCGGCGCCGACGGCGACGACCTCGTCCGGGTTCACCCCCTTGTGGGCCTCCTTCCCGAAGAACGACCGCACCATCTCCTGGATCTTGGGGATGCGCGTGGAGCCGCCGACGAGCACGACCTCGTCGATCTCCGACGTCTGGATTCCGGCGTCCTTGAGCGCGCGCTCGCACGGCGCGAGTGTCTTCTTGAGGATCGGCTCGACCAGCTGCTCGAAGCGGGCCCGGTTCAGCTTGATCTGCATGTGCTTCGGGCCGCTGGCGTCGGCGGTGAGGAACGGAAGGTTGAGCTCCGTCTCCGTCACCGAGGAGAGCTCGCACTTCGCCTTCTCGGCGGCCTCCTTGAGCCGCTGGAGGGCCATCTTGTCCTTGGAGAGGTCGATCCCCTGGTCCTTGCGGAACTCGTCCACGAGCCAGGTCATCAAGCGCTGGTCGATGTCGTCGCCGCCGAGGTGGGTATCGCCGTTGGTCGACTTGACTTCGACGACCCCTTGTCCGACCTCGAGGATCGAGATGTC
>DASRJG010000133.1:0-19677 GCA_035649595.1 Candidatus Polarisedimenticolaceae bacterium | reverse complement strand
CTCGTCACGCGCGGCGCGCGGGGAATGGTCCTGGTCCGCCCGAAGGCGGCGCCGTTCGCGATCCCCGCCTTCGGATCCGGCGAGGTGGCCGACGTCACCGGGGCCGGCGACACGGTGATCGCGACGTTCACCCTCGCCCTTCTCGCCGGCGGGACCCCCGAAGAGGCCGCGGTCCTCGCCGACGTGGCGGCCGGGCTCGTGGTGATGAAGTACGGGACCGCGACCGTCACCCCGAGGGAGCTCGCCGCCGCACTCCGCGCCGGACCGTTGCCGTGAGCGCGGCCGGCAAGGTCGTCTCGCGTGAGGAGCTCCTCCGCCGCGCCGCCGGCTGGCGCCGCGACGGAGCCTCGGTCGCCCTCGCCAACGGCATCTTCGACGTGCTGCACGTCGGGCATCTCCGCTATCTCGAGGGGGCCGCGGGGGAGGCCGACCGCCTCGTGGTCGCGGTCAACGACGACGCTTCCACGCGCGCGCTCAAAGGGGCGGGGCGTCCGGTGGTCCCGGCGGAGGAGCGCGCCGAGCTGATCGCGGGCCTCGCCTGCGTCGCGCTCGTCACGCTCTTCGACGAGCCGAACGTCGAGCCGCTCCTCCGCGCGCTGCGTCCCGACGTGCACTGCAAGGGGACCGACTACACCGCGGAGACCGTTCCCGAGCGCGAGACCGCGCGGGCGCTCTCGATCCGTGTCGCGATCACCGGCGACGCGAAGGACCACGCGACCCGGGAGATGATCCGCCGGATCCGCGACCTTCAGCCGTAGATCTCCTGGAGGCTCTTCACGCTCATCGCCCCCGCGCGGAGCGAGCGGATCGCCTCCACCATCGCGAACCCTCCCGACATCGTCGTGATCAGGGGGATGCCGCGCTGCGTCGCGGTCGTCCGGAGCGCCTTCTCGTCGAAGTAGGAGGCCCGCCCGAGCGGCGTGTTGATCACGAGGTGGATCTCGCCGTTCTTCATCAGGTCGACCGCGTTCGGGCGCCCTTCGAGCACCTTGTAGACGTGGTCGCACGGCAGCCCGCCGGCGCGGAGGAACGCGGCGGTCCCGCCGGTGGCGACGAGCCGGAAGCCCATCTCGACCAGCGCGCGCGCGGCGGCGAGGAGCTGGGGCTTGTCGCGGTCGTTGACCGTCAGGAACGCCGTCCCCTCGAGCGGGAGCTTGATCCCCGCGGCGTAGGAGGCCTTCGCGAAGGCCGGCCCGAAGTCGTCCGCGACCCCCATCACCTCCCCGGTGCTCCGCATCTCGGGGCCCAGCACGGGATCGTCCCCCGGGAACTTCACGAACGGGAAGACCGACTCCTTCACGAACCGTCCGCGCACCCGGGGCTCCTCGACCAGGCCGAGATCGGCGAGCGTCCGTCCGACCATGACCTTCGCCGCCAGGCGGGCGAGCGGGACCCCGGTCGCCTTCGAGACGAACGGGATCGTGCGGCTCGCGCGCGGGTTCACCTCGAGGACGTAGACCGTGCCGTCCTTGATCGCGTACTGCACGTTCATCAGGCCCCGGACGCCGAGGGCCTTCGCGAGGCGGTGCGTGGTGTCCCGCAGCACCCTCGCGGCCGCGGCGACGTCCGCGCTGTGCGGCGGGAGGACGCACGACGAGTCCCCCGAGTGGATCCCCGCCTCCTCGATGTGCTGCATGATCCCGGCGACGACGACGCGCTCGCCGTCCGCGATCGCGTCCACGTCCACTTCGTAGGCGTCCTCGAGGAACCGGTCGAGGAGGACCGGGTGCTCCGGCGACGCCTCGACGGCCCGGCGCATCGTCTCCTCCAGGCGCTCCTCGTCGTGGGTGACGAACATCGCCCGCCCGCCGAGCACGTAGGACGGCCGCACGAGGAGCGGGTAGCCGATGCGCCGCCCGATCGCGCGCGCCTCCTCGAGCGACCGCGCCGTCCCCCAAGCCGGGGCGGGGATCCCGAGCTCCGCGAGCAGGCCGCCGAACCGCCGGCGGTCCTCGGCGAGGTCGATGGAGTCGGGAGAGGTCCCGAGGATCGGCACCCCCTCGGCCTGGAGCGCGAGCGCGAGCCCGAGCGGGGTCTGGCCGCCGAACTGCACGATCACCCCGGCGGGCTTCTCCACCTCGACGATCCGCAGGACGTCCTCGAGCGTCAGGGGCTCGAAGTACAGCCGGTCGGAGGTGTCGTAGTCGGTCGAGACCGTCTCCGGGTTGCAGTTGACCATGACGCTCTCGATCCCCTCCTCGCGGAGGGCGAACGAGGCGTGGCAGCAGCAGTAGTCGAACTCGATCCCCTGGCCGATCCGGTTCGGCCCGCCGCCGAGGATGACGACCTTCCGCCGGTCGGTGGGCGCGCTCTCGTCCTCGTCCTCGTAGGTCGAGTACATGTAGGGGGTGTCGGCCGCGAACTCGGCCGCGCAGGTGTCGATCCGCTTGAACGACGGCACGAGGTTGAGCGCGCGCCGCCGCGCCCTCACCTCCGACTCCGAGGCGCCGAGCAGGTGCGCGAGCTGGCGGTCGGAGAACCCGAACCGCTTCGCGCGGCGGAGGAGCGCCTCGGGGATGCCCGCCAGGTCGAACGAGCGCAGGCGCCCCTCGACCTCGACGATCTCCTCGATCTGGTGCAGGAACCAGGGGTCGATGCGGGTCAGCTCGGCGAGCGCGTCCACGGACATCCCGCACTGAAGGCCGTAACGGATGTAGAAGATCCGCTCCCAGTTCGGCGTGATCAGCTTCTCCCGCAGGCGCGCGGCGTCGAGCCGGTCGCGGCCGTCGGCGCCGAGCCCCGCGCGGCCGACCTCGAGCGACCGGAGCGCCTTCTGGAGCGCTTCCTTGAAGGTCCGCCCGATCGCCATCGCCTCGCCGACGGACTTCATCTGCGTGCCCAGAGTGGGCGAGGTCGCGGGGAACTTCTCGAACGCCCAGCGCGGGATCTTGACCACGACGTAGTCGAGCGTCGGCTCGAAGGAGGACGGCGTCGATTTCGTGATGTCGTTGGGGATCTCGTCGAGCGTGTAGCCCACGGCGAGCTTGGCTGCGATCTTCGCGATCGGGAACCCCGTCGCCTTCGACGCGAGCGCGGAGGAGCGGGAGACGCGGGGGTTCATCTCGATGACGACCCGGCGTCCGGTGGACGGCTCGACCGCGAACTGGATGTTCGATCCGCCCGTGTCCACGCCGACCTCGCGGATGACGCGGATCGCGTCGTCGCGCATCGACTGGTACTCCTTGTCGGTCAGCGTCATCGCGGGCGCGACGGTGATCGAGTCCCCGGTGTGGACGCCCATCGCGTCCACGTTCTCGATCGAGCAGATGATCACGACGTTGTCGGCGAGGTCGCGCATGACCTCGAGCTCGAACTCCTTCCAGCCGATGACCGACTCCTCGATCAGCACCTGGGAGGTCGGCGACGCGTCGAGCCCCGCCTCGACGATCTCCTCGAACTCCTCGCGGTTGTAGGCGATCCCCCCTCCCGTGCCGCCGAGGGTGAACGACGGCCGGATGATCGCGGGGAAGCCGACCGCCTCGAGGAGCGCGAACGCCTCGGCGAGGCTCGTGACGGTCCCGCTGCGCGGCGTCTCGAGCCCGATCCGCGCCATGGCCTCCTTGAACGCCAGGCGGTCCTCCGCCAGGCGGATCGCGCGGAGGTTCGCCCCGATCAGCTCGACGCCGTGCTTCTCGAACACGCCTCGCTCGCCGAGCGCGACCGCGAGGTTGAGCGCGGTCTGCCCCCCGACCGTGGGGAGGAGCGCGTCGGGGCGCTCGCGCTCGATCACGCGCTCGAGGATCTCGGGGATCAGCGGCTCGACGTAGGTCCGGTCCGCGATCGCCGGGTCGGTCATGACCGTGGCCGGGTTCGAGTTGACCAGGACGACCGTGTACCCCTCCTCCCGGAGGGCCTTGCACGCCTGCGTCCCGGAGTAGTCGAACTCGCAGGCCTGGCCGATGACGATCGGACCCGAGCCGATCACCAGGATCTTCTGGATGTCCTCGCGCTTGGGCACGTGCCGGTCTCCGGAGCGGACAAAAAAAGAGGGAGCCGGGCGGCTCCCTCGTCATTCTGCCACGCGACGCGGGCGCTCAAGACCCCGACTTCCCCACCTTGCGGGTCGTGCCGCTCGCCTTCGCCTTCCCCTTGGACTCCGTGCGAGTCTTCGCCCCGCCCTTCGTCCGGGCGGATTTCTTCGGCGCCGCCTCGTCCTTCTCCTTCGCGGGCTTCGCCTTCTTCTTCGGCGCCGCCTTCCCCGCGGCGGCCTTGGGCTTCGCTCCCTTCTTGTCGGACGCCGCCGCCTCCTGGGCTTCGCCCTCCTGCGGCGCCCGCGCGCGCTTCGCGGTCTCGGCGCCGATCAGCTCGATCAGCGCCATCTCCGCGTTGTCCCCCCGCCGGGGGCCGAGCTTGACGATCCGCGTGTACCCCCCCGGGCGCTGCGCGAACCGCGACGAGATCGTGTCGAACATCTTGGACACGACCTCCTTGTCGTGGATGTCCCGCAGGACCAGGCGGCGGGCGTGGAGCGTCTCCCGCTTCGAGAGCGTGATCAGCTTCTCGGCGAAGGGCCGGAGCTCCTTCGCCTTCATCAGCGTCGTCCGGATCCGCTCGTGCCGGAACAGCTCCGTGGACAGGTTCCGGAGCAGCGCGAGCCTGTGCATCGACGTCCGGCCGAGCTTGCGGCCCGCCACCCGGTGCTTCATCCGCGCGCCTTCAGCTTTCTGGAATCGACGTTCATGCCGAGCGAGAGCCCCATCTCGGCGAGGATGTCCTTGATCTCGTTCAGCGACTTCCGGCCGAAGTTCTTGGTCTTCAGCATCTCGGCCTCGGTCTTCGTCACCAGATCGTAGATCGTCTTGATGTTGGCGTTCTTGAGGCAGTTGTACGAGCGGACCGACAGCTCCAGCTCGTCCACGGACCGGTTGAGCTGCTCGAGGACGCGCTCGTCCTCGGTGGTCGGGAACTCGAGGACCTCCTCGCTCGACTCCTCGAAGTTGATGAAGATCGTCATGTGGTCCTTGAGGATCTTCGCCGCCATGGCGACCGCGTCCTGCGGCGTGATCGCGCCGTTGGTCCAGACCTCGAGGGTCAGCCGGTCGTAGTCGGTCTTCTGGCCGAGGCGCGCGTCCTCGACGATGTAGTTGACCTTCCGCACCGGGGCGTGGATCGAGTCCACCGGGATGTAGCCGATCCCCAGGTCGTCGTCGAAGTTCCGGTCCGCGGAGACGTAGCCGCGTCCCTTCCGCAGGCGCATCTCCATCGCGAGCCGCCCCTCCTCCGAGAGGGTCGCGATCGGGGCCTCGGGGTCGAGGATCTCGACGTTGGCCCCCGCCTGGATGTCCCCCGCCTTGACCGTCTTCGGGCCCACCGCGTGGAGCACGAGCGTCTCGGCGTGGTCGCTATGGCAGCGGAACGGGATCTGCTTCAGGTTGAGGATGATGTCGGTCGTGTCCTCGACCACCCCGGGCACCGACGAGAACTCGTGGAGCACTCCGTCGATCTTGACGGCCGTGATCGCGGCCCCCTCGACCGAGGAGAGAAGGATGCGCCGGAGCGCGTTCCCGATCGTCGTGCCGAACCCCCGCTCGAACGGCTGCGCGGAGAACCGGCCGAACTTCGGGGTGAGCGACTCCCGCTCGACCTCGAGGCGCTTGGGCCTCTGGAAACCCTTCCACAGCATGCGTACCTCCCGTTACTTCGAGTAGAGCTCGACGATGAGCTGCTCTTGGATCGGCAGCGCGATGTCCTCCCGGCTCGGGAGCTGCTTGACCGTGCCCTGGAACCGGTCCGCGTCGAGCTCGAGCCAGGCCGGGACGCCGCGTCCCTTGGCCGTGTCGAGGCACATCTTGATGAGCTCGTTCTTCCGCGACTCTTCCTTCAGAGAGATCACCGCCCCCGCCTTCACCAGGCTCGAGGGGACGTCCACCTTGCGCCCGTTGACGCGGATGTGGCCGTGGGCGACCAGCTGCCGCGCCGCGGACCGCGAGAACGCGAATCCCAGGCGGTAGACGACGTTGTCGAGGCGGCTCTCCAGCATCTGGAGGAGGTTCGCACCGGTGATCCCCTTGCGGCGCGCCGCCCCGGCGAAGTAGTTCCGGAACTGCCGCTCGAGGACGCCGTACATCCGCTTGACCTTCTGCTTCTCGCGGAGCTGGATCCCGTAACCCTGGATCTTCGTCCGCCGCCGTCCGTGCTGTCCCGGGGCATACCCCCGCCGCTCGAACGCGCACTTCTCCTTGAAGCACCGGTCGCCCTTGAGGAACAGCTTCATCCCCTCCCGGCGACACAGCCTGCAAACCGCTCCAGTCGTTCGTGCCACGGTATCGGCCCTCCCTGATCAGACGCGGCGCCGCTTGGGGGGGCGGCAGCCGTTGTGGGGGATCGGGGTCACGTCCTTGATCGACTTGACCTCCATGCCCGAAGTCTGGAGCGCGCGAATCGACGACTCCCGCCCCGCCCCGGGCCCCTTGACCCGGACGTCGAGCGAGCGCACGCCGTGCTCCTTCGCGGCGTTGCCGGCGGCCTGCGCCGCGGTCTGGGCGGCGAACGGGGTTCCCTTGCGCGATCCCTTGAACCCCTGGACGCCGGCGGACGACCAGGACAGCACGTTCCCCTTCGGGTCGGTGATCGTCACGATCGTGTTGTTGAACGACGCGTGGATGTTCGCGACGCCGTGCGGGACGTTCTTCTTGTCCTTCTTGCCGCCCTTCTTCCCGGGCGCCTTCGCTGCCTTCGCCATGCGCTATCCCTTCTTCCCGGTCGTCTTCTTCTTGCCCGCGATCGCGCGACGCGGTCCCCGGCGCGTGCGGGCGTTGGTGTGCGTGCGTTGCCCGCGGCACGGGAGGTTGCGGCGGTGGCGCATCCCCCGGTACGAGCCGATCTCGATCAGCCGCTTGATGTCGAGGCCCACGCTCTTGCGCAGGTCCCCCTCGACCCGTCCTTCCTGGTTGATGACGCGCGTGATGCGCAGGACCTCGTCCTCGCTCAGGTCCTTGACCTTCACGCTCGGCTTGACGTTCGCCTTCCCGACGATCGCCAGGGCCCGGGCCCGGCCGATGCCGTAGATGTACGTCAGGCCGATCTCGACCCGCTTGCTCGGCGGCAGGTCCACGCCCGCGATACGTGCCACGCCTTCCTCCTCAACCCTGGCGCTGCTTGTGCTTCGGGTTGTCGCAGACCACCCGCACCACACGCTTGCGCCGCACGATCTTGCACTTGTCGCAAATCTTCTTGACCGAAGTCCGCACTTTCATGGCGTCACGCTCTCCTGGATCCGTCCTACTTGTAGCGGTAGACGATGCGCCCCCGCGTCAGGTCGTAGGGGGACAGCTCCACCAGCACGCGATCCCCGGGGAGGATGCGGATGAAGTGCTTGCGCATCTTTCCCGAGATGTGGGCGAGCACCCGATGCTTGTTCTCGAGCTCGACGCGGAACATCGCGTTCGGCAGCGGCTCGACGACCGTGGCCTCGACCTGGATCGCTTCTTCCTTCGACATCGTCTCCTTCGTTTCCGCCGGGCCTACGCGGCCACGGGCACCGGGTCCCCGAGAACCTTGGGGCCCGCCTCGGTCACGGCGACGGACAGCTCGAAATGGGCCGAGAGGCTCCCGTCCCGCGTCCGCGCGGTCCACCCGTCGTCCGCGGACAGGACGACCTCGGGCCCCCCCGCGTTCACCATCGGCTCGATCGCGAGCACCATCCCCGCCGCCAGGCGCGCGCCTTCCCCCGGCCGGCCGAAGTTCGGGATCTGCGGCTCCTCGTGGAGACGTGAGCCGATCCCGTGCCCCACGAACTCACGGACCACGGAGAAGCCGTGCGCTTCGACGTGCGACTGCACCGCGTGGCCGATGTCGGAGATCCGGCGGTTGGGGCGCGCCTGGGCGACCGCGCGCATGAGCGCCTCGCGGGTCACGTCGAGGAGCTTCTGCGCCTCCGCGCCGATGCGGCCGACCGGATACGTCTCCGCCGCGTCGCCGTAGTACCCCTTGTAGTTGATCCCCACGTCCACCGACAGGATGTCCCCCTCGCGGAGGATCGCGCGGCCGCTCGGGATTCCGTGCACCACCTCGTCGTTGATCGAGGCGCACACGGTCCCGGGGAAGCTCCGGCCCCCTCCGGGATGCGGGTAGCCGAGGAACGCGGGCACCCCGCCGGCGTCGCGGATCCGCTGCTCGGCGAACCGGTCCACGTCCATCGTGGACACTCCGGGCCGGATGTACGAGCGGAGATCGACGAGGATCCGCCGGATGATCCGGTTCGCCTCGTCCATCAGGGCGATCTCCGCCGCGGATTTCAGCGTGGTTCGCGTCACGAGCGCTCCCGCACCGGTCCGAGCCCGGCCGTCAGGCGCTCCGCGACCGCGTCGAGGTCCCCCGTGCCGTCGACCACGGCGAGGATCCCGCGCTCCCGGTACGCGTTCGCGACGGGCACGGTCTGCTCCTCGTAGATCCGAAGCCTCTCCCGGATCACCGCCTCGGTGTCGTCCGGCCGCTGCACGAGCGTGGCGCCGCAGGCGTCGCAGATCCCCGCCGCCTTCGGGGGCTTGCTGTCCAGGTGGTAGACCGACCCGCAGGACGGGCACGTCCTCCGTCCCGACAGCCGCCGCACGATCTCGGATTCCGGAGCCACCAGCATCAGCACCTTGTCCAGCGGGCGCCCGAGACGTCCCGTCACCCGCTCCAACGTGGCCACCTGCTCGAGAGTCCGCGGAAAACCGTCCAGGATGAACCCGGGGGCGGCGTCCTCCCGCTGGAGCCTCTCGCCGATCAGCTCGCCCATGAGCGCGTCCGGCACCAGCCGGCCGCTCTCGACGAACCCCCGCACCTTGTTCCCCAGAGCCGACCTCTCCTGCATCGAGGCCCTCAGGATGTCCCCGGTCGAGACGTGGGGGACTCCCAGGAGGGTTTTCAGGCGGGCGGCCTGCGTCCCCTTCCCGACACCGGGCGGGCCCATCAAGACCACCCTCATCGTCGCGAACCGCGCAGTGTAGCAGAGCCCGCCCTCACGTCCCATCGCCTCAGCCGCGACGCCCGCGGACCCGCGTGCCCTTCATGAAGCCCTCGTAGTGCCGCATGATCAGCTGCGACTCGATCTGCTGCACCGTGTCCATGGCGACGCCGACGACGATCAGGAGCGACGTGCCCCCGAAGAAGAACTTGACGTTGAGCCCCTCGGTCAGGAACTTCGGCAGGATCGCGTCGAGCGTGGACCCGATCCACGGGAGCTGCTGGACCTGGAGGCCGCTGATCAGCAGCACCGGAAGGACCGAGATCGCCGCGAGGTAGACCGCCCCGCCGAACGTCAGCCGCGTCAGGATCCCGTCGATGTACTCGGCGGTCTTCTTCCCGGGACGGATCCCGGGGATGAAGCCGCCGTACTTCTTCATGTTGTCGGCCTGGTCCATCGGGTTGAAGATGATCGACACGTAGAAGAACGAGAAGAAGACGATCAGCGCGATGTACATCAGGTTGTACAGCGGCGCCGAGTAGGACAGCTGGTGGAGGATGTCCTGCACCCAGCCGACGTCCTTGAACCAGGCGATCGTCCCGACGGTCTGGGGGATCGCGAGCATCGACGACGCGAAGATCACCGGGATGACTCCCGCCGTGTTCACGCGGAGCGGCAGGTAGGTCGAGGCGCCGCCGTAGACGCGGCGCCCGACGACGCGGCGCGCGTACTGGATCGGGATCTTCCTCTGGGCACGCTCGACGTAGACGATCGCCGCGACGACCAGCAGCATCATGACGACGAGGAGCACGATGACGATCGGGCTCAGGGCGCCGGTCTGCCAGTCCTGGATCGTCTTGACGACGGCGTTGGGGAAGCCGACCACGATCCCGGCGTAGATGATCAGCGAGATGCCGTTCCCGATCCCGCGCTCGGAGATCTGCTCGCCGAGCCACATGATGAACGCGGTCCCGGTCGTCAGCGTGAGCACGGTGAGGAGCTGGAACCCGATCCCGGGGTTCCGGACGATCTGCCCCACCCCCGCCGACGCGCTCGCGGATTCCAGCCACCAGGCGACCCCCAGGGACTGGATGAACGACAGGATGACCGTCCCGTAGCGGGTCCACTGCGTGATCTTGCGGCGGCCGGCCTCCCCTTCCTTGCTCAGCTTCTCGAGGTAGGGCCAGATCACGGTCAGAAGCTGCAGGATGATCGACGCCGTGATGTACGGCATGATCCCGAGCGCGAAGATCGTGAAGCGCTTGAAGTTCCCCCCCGCGAACAGGTCGACGTACCCGAGGATCGAGCCCGCCTGCGACTCGAAGAGGCGCAGGAGCGCCGCGTTGTCGATCCCCGGCGTCGGGATGTGCCCGCCGATCCGGTAGACCGCCAGGAGGCCGAGCGTGTAGAGCACGCGCCGGCGGAGCTCGGGGATGCTCCAGATGTTCTTGAAGCTCTGGATCATCCGGCGATCACCTCGGCCTTGCCTCCGGCCGCTTCGATCTTCCTCGCGGCGGAGCCGGTGAACTTGTGCGCCCGCACCGACAGCGCGACCTTGAGCTCGCCGTTTCCGAGGATCTTGACCGGGCCCTTCCCCTTCGCGAGCAGCCCCGCGGCCCGGAGGGTATCGGGCGTCACCTCGGAGCCCGAGGGAAGCCCGTTGAGACGGTCGACGTTCACCGTGCGGTACGCGACGCGGAAGATGTTGGTGAAGCCGCGCTTGGGGACGCGGCGGTGCAGCGGCATCTGGCCGCCCTCGAAGCCGCGCTTGGCGGAGTAGCCGCTTCGGGACTTCTGTCCCTTCTCTCCCCGCCCCGACGTCTTCCCCGATCCCGAGCCCGGGCCGCGGCCGACGCGCTTCCGGTTCCTCCGCGCGCCGGTGGCGGGCTTGAGCACGTTCTGCTTCATGACGGTGTCCCTTCCCCCTCTACTCGGACTCGATGACGACGAGGTGGGGGATCTTGGCGGCCATCCCCCGCACCGCCGGGTTGTCCGGGTACTCGCGCACCCGCCCGATCCGCTCGAGCCCGAGGGCCCGCAGCGTCGCCTTCTGCGTCTCGTCGAAGCCGATGCCGCTCCGGATCTGGCGGATCCGGATGGTCTTCTTCGTCTTCGCGGACTTGGCCGCCTTCGCCGCGCTCACGACGCCCCCTCCACGCCGAGGTCGTGGATCTCCTTGCCGCGCCGGCGCGCGACCTGCTCGGCGCTCCGGAGCGTCCGCAGCCCCGCGATGGTCGCCCGCAGGACGTTCTGCGGATTCGCGCTCCCGATCGATTTCGTCAGGATGTCCTGGATCCCCGCCGACTCGAGCACCGCGCGGACCGCCCCTCCGGCGATGACGCCCGTTCCCGGGGAGGCGGGCTTCAGGAGCACCTGCCCCGCGCCGAAGCGTCCGAGCACCGGGTGCGGGATCGTCGCCCCCTTCAAGGGGATGTGGACGAGGTTACGCTTCGCGCGCTCGACCCCCTTGGCGATCGCCGTCGGGACCTCGCGCGCCTTCCCCGAGGCGAAGCCGACCCAGCCGTTGCCGTCCCCCACGACGACGAGGGCGGAGAAGGAGAAGTTCTTCCCGCCCTTGACGACCTTCGTCACGCGGTTGATGTGGACCACCCGGTCCTTCAGCTCGCCCACCGATCGATCGTGATGCGCCATGCTCTCTCCCGTGTTCAGAATTTCAGGCCACCCTCGCGGGCCGCGTCCGCGAGGGCCTTGATCCGGCCGTGGTAGAGGTAGCCGCCGCGGTCGAACACGACCGTCTCGATCCCGCGCTCGCGAAGACGCGCGGCGATCGCCCCGCCCACCGCCTTGGCCGCGCCCACGTTCCCTCCGCGCGTCGATCCCTCGAGCAGCCCCGGATCGCGCGTGGAGGCGAAGGCGACGGTGCGCCCCGCGGCGTCGTCGATCGCCTGGGCGTAGATGTGCTTGTCGCTCCGGAAGACCGCGAGCCGCGGTCGCTCCGCGGTGCCCGTGACCTTCTTCCGGATGCGGTGACGGATCCGTCGGCGGATCGCGTCCCGGTCGATCGTCTTCTGCATGGCGTCCTCCCGGCCTACTTCGCGCCGGTCTTGCCGGCCTTCTTGCGCACGACCTCGTTCACGTACCGCACGCCCTTCCCCTTGTAGACGTCGGGCGGGCGCAGGGCGCGGATCTTCGCGGCGACCTGCCCGACCTTCTGCCGGTCGATCCCGCTGACCGTCAGCTTCGTCTGCTTGTCCACGCTGATCTGAATCCCCTCCGGGATCGCGAACTCGATCGGGTGCGTGTAGCCGAGCGCGAAGCTGACGCTCTTCCCGGAGAGCTGCGCGCGGTAGCCGACCCCCTGGATCTCGAGGTCGCGGCTGAACCCCTTCGTCACGCCGTTCACGGCGTTGTTCAGGAGCGCCCGCGAGAGCCCGTGGAGCGCGCGCTGGGGCTTGGAATCGTCACGGCGGCGCACGACGATCGCGCCGTCCGCGACCTCCGCCGAGATGCCGCCGGGCAGCTCCTGCGCGAGCGTCCCCTTCGGCCCCTGGACGGTGACCTTGCTCCCGTCCACGGCGACCTTCACGCCGGAGACGACGGGGATCGGAAGACGACCGATTCGCGACATGACGTTGCTCCCTCCCTCCGCTACCAGACGTTGCAGAGGATCTCGCCGCCGACCCCGAGCCGCCGGCACGACTGACCCGTCATCACGCCCCGGGGCGTGGACAGAATCGTCAGCCCCAGGCCGTCCAGGACCTTGGGGATCTCGTCCTTCCCGCAGTAGACCCGGCGCCCGGGGCGGCTGACCCGCTCGAGCCCCTGGATCGCCCGCTCCCCCGCGGTCCCGTACTTGAGCTGGATCCGGATCGCCCCCTGGACGGCGTCCTCGACCAGCTTGAAGTTGTCCACGAACCCCTCTTCTTTCAGGATCGTCACGATGGCGACCTTGATCTTCGAGGCGGGCACGTCCACGGACTTGTGCCGCGCGACCTGAGCGTTCCGGATACGCGTCAGGAGGTCGGCGATCGGATCGGTCATGCTCATCTCCCGCCTCCTACCAGCTCGCCTTGGTGACGCCCGGAAGCGCCCCCTCGAGGGCGAGGTTCCTGAAGCAGATCCGGCAGAGCTGGAACTTGCGCAGGTACCCCCGCGAGCGCCCGCAGCGCTTGCAGCGGCTGCACGCGCGGACCGCGAACTTGGGCTTGCGTCTCGTCTTGGCGACCCATGCCGACGTGGCCACGTTCGATTCCTCCGTCTCTAGTTCTTGCGGAACGGCATGCCGAGCCCGGAGAGGAGCGCCCGCGCCTCCTCGTCGGTCCTCGCCGTCGTGACGATGCACACGTTCATGCCCTTGACCTTCTGCACCTTCGCGTAGTTGACCTCGGGGAAGATCAGCTGGTCGCGGACCCCGAGCGTGTAGTTCCCCCGCCCGTCGAACCCGCGCGGGCTGGTCCCGCGGAAGTCGCGCACGCGCGGGAGCGCGATGTTCGTGAGACGCTCGAGGAACTCGTACATCCGCTTCCCCCGCAGCGTCACGCAGCAGCCGATCGCCATCCCCTGGCGCAGCTTGAAGTTGGCGATCGACTTCCGCGCCCGCGTGATCGCCGGCTTCTGCCCGGTGATCCCCGCGAGCTCGTCCACCGCGCCGTCCATGACCTTGCCGTCGGCGATCGCGTCACCGACCCCCATGTTGACGACGACCTTCGTCACGCGCGGCACGGCCATCGTCGAGGAGTAGCCGAACTGCTTGATCAGCGCCGGCACCACCTCGCTCCTGTACGTCTCGTTCAGCCTGGGCATCGCTCCCTCTCCTCCGTCCCGCCGCCTACTTGTCGAGCTGCAGGCCGCTGCGCACGGCGATCCGGACCTTCGTCCCGTCCTTGAGCACCTTCACGCGCAGGCGCGTGGGCTTCTCGGACTTCGGATCGATCATCGCCACGTTCGACACGTGGATCGGATGCTCGCGCTCCACGATCCCCCCCTTGACGTTGCGCTGCGGGTTCGGCTTCGTGTGGCGCTTGATCTTGTTGACCCCCTCGACGCGGACCTTGGACGCCTTCGGCAGCACCTCGATCACGCGGCCGCGCTTTCCGCGGTCCTTGCCGGAGATCACCACGACCGTGTCGTTCTTCCGGATCCTCGCCCCACCCATGTCAGAGAACCTCCGGCGCCAGGGAGACGATCTTCATGAACTTCTTGTCCCGGAGCTCGCGCGCCACCGGGCCGAAGACGCGCGTGCCGACCGGCTCCTTCGCGTCGTTGATGATGACCGCCGCGTTCTGGTCGAAGCGGATGTAGGAGCCGTCCTTCCGCCGGTAGGCGTTGACCTGCCGGACGATGACGGCCTTCACGACCTGTCCCTTCTTCACGTTGCCGTCCGGCGCGGCCTCCTTGACGTTGGCCGTGATGACGTCCCCCAGCTCCGCGTACTGCCCCTGGGAGCCCCCGCGGAGCTGAATGCAGGAGATCTTCTTGGCCCCGGAGTTGTCCGCCACCTCCAGGATCGTCCGCATCTGGATCATGGTCCGCTCCCTCGCCCTACTCGACCGCGTCCGCGGTGTCGGTCGCACCCTGGCCGCGCTTCACGATCCGGCGGATGCGCCACCGCTTCCTCGCGGACAGCGGACGCGACTCCACGATCTCCACCGTGTCGCCCACGTGCGCGGAGTTCGCCTCGTCGTGCGCCATGAACGTCGCCGCGCGCCGCACGTAGCGCTTGTAGAGCTTGTGCCGCACGATGCGGTCCACGCGCACGACGATGGTCTTGTCGGCCTTGTCCGACACGACGACGCCGACCTTCGACGCCCGTCTCCTCACGATCGCTTCCGCCATGGCTCTCCGTTCCTCTCTACGAGCGCTCGCCGCGCACGGTCAGCAGCCGCGCGAGGTCCCGCTTGGTTACCGCGAGCTTGAGGGGGTCCGCGATCTGCCCCGTCCCCTTCTGGAGCTTCATCTTCCAGATCGCGGTCCGGAGCTCGGCCTCCTCGGTGTCGAGGGCCGCCGGCTCCATCTCCCGGTACTTGTTCAGGGTCTTCTTGCGCTGCGACATCGTTCCGCCTACTGCGCCTGACGCGCGACGAACTTCGTCTTCACGGGGAGCTTGTGGGCCGCGAGGCGCATCGCCTCGCGCGCGGTCTTCTCGTCCACGCCCTCCATCTCGAACAGCACCTTCCCCGGCTTCACCACCGCGACCCACGCCTCGGGCGCGCCCTTTCCCTTCCCCATGCGGGTCTCGGCCGGCTTCTTGGTGATCGGCTTGTCGGGGAACAGCCGCACCCAGATCTTCCCGCCGCGCTTGATGAAGCGGGTGATCGCGACGCGCGAGGCCTCGATCTGGCGGGCGGTGATCCAGCCGTCCTCGACGGTCTTGAGGCCAAAGTCGCCGAAGGCGACCGTGCCGCCCCGGTACGCCTTCCCCGAGCGCCGGCCGCGCTGCTGCTTCCTGAACTTCACCTTGCCGGGCATCAACATGGCGTCGTCTTCCTTTCGCCCGCGCTAGCGGCGCGCGTCGTCCGCGAGGCGGATCTCGCGCGACTCGCCCCGGTTGATCCACACCCTCACGCCGATCACGCCGTACGTCGTCCTCGCCTCCGCGAGGCCGTAGTCCACCTCGGCGCGGAGCGTGTGCAGCGGGAGGCGTCCCTCGAGGTAGCGCTCGGTGCGGGCGATCTCGGCGCCGGCGAGGCGCCCGCCCACCTGGACCTTGATCCCCTTCGCCCCGAAGCGGAGCGCGGATTCGATCGCCTTGCGCATCGCCCGGCGGAAGGCGACCCGCTTCTCGAGCTGCATCGCGATCGCCTCCGAGACGAGCTGCGCGTCGATCTCCGGCTTGTCGATCTCGAGGATGTTGATGAAGACGTCGCGCTGGGTGCGCTTGCGGATGTCGTCCTTGAGACGGTCCACCTCGCTCCCCTTGCGGCCGATGATGATGCCGGGACGCGAGGTGAGGATGTTGACCTTGAGCTTGTTCGCCGCACGCTCGATCTCGATCGCCGAGACCCCCGCGTGGCCGAGGCGCCGCTTGAGCTCCGCGCGCAGCGCCAGGTCCTCGTGGAGGAGCTCCGCGTACTTCTTCGAGGCGTACCAGCGCGAGCGCCAGGTCTTGTTGAAGCCGATGCGGAAGCCGTACGGATGGACCTTCTGTCCCACGATTACCTCCGGGCCGCGGCGGCCCGCGGCGCCGCCTTCACGGGCGTGACGTCCAATGCGATCGACACGTGCGAGGACCGCTTGAGGATCCGGTAGATGCGCCCCATCGAGCGGGCCCGGGCCCGCTTCTGCGGCGGCCCGTCGTCCACCGTCGCCTTCGCCACCACCAGACGGTCCACGTCCAGCTTGGCGTCCTTCTGCTGCGCGTTGGCGACCGCCGAGCGGAGCAGCTTCTCCAGGTCCCGGGCGACCATCTTGCGCGAGTAGTGGAGCGTGGCGAGCGCCTCGCCCACCGTCTTCCCACGCACGAGGTCCACCACGAGGCGCGTCTTCTGCGCCGAGACCCCCAGGTACTTGAGACGAGCCGTCGCGATCACGATGTCCCTCCCCGCCTCACTTGACCGCGGCGGTCTTGTCGCCCTTGGTGCCGTGGCCCTTGAAGGTCCGGGTCGGGGCGAACTCCCCGAGCTTGTGGCCGACCATGTTCTCGGTCACGTACACGGGGATGAACTTCTTCCCGTTGTGCACCGCCATCGTGTGGCCGACCATCTCCGGGACGATGGTCGAGCGGCGCGACCATGTCTTGACGACCTTCTTGTCGAAGCGCTTGTTGAGCTCCTCGATCTTCTTCTGGAGGTGTCCGTCCACGAACGCCCCCTTGCCGACGGAACGCGCCATCTCGTCCTCCGCCTACTTCCGCCGGCGGACGATGAACGCGTCCGTGCGCGGGTTGTTCCGGGTCTTCTTCCCCTTCGTCGGCACGCCCCACGGCGAGCAGGACGGGCGTCCGCCCGAGGTCTTCCCCTCTCCGCCCCCGTGCGGGTGGTCGACCGGGTTCATCGCCACGCCGCGGACGGTCGGCCGCCAGCCCTTCCAGCGGTTGCGCCCCGCCTTGCCGATGCTCTCGTTCTCGTGCTCGAGGTTCCCGATCTGCCCGATCGTCGCCCAGCACTCCTCGTCGACCCTCCGGGTCTCCCCCGACGGGAGCCGCACGAGCGCCCACCCGCCCTCGCGGGCCATGAGCTGCGCGCCGGCGCCGGCGGAGCGCGCCATCTGCCCCCCCTTGCCGCGCTTCATCTCGATGTTGTGGATCGTGGTGCCGAGCGGGATCGCCTTCATCGGGAGCGCGTTCCCCACCACGATGTCCGCGTCGGCTGCGGCGAGGACCGTCGCGCCCACCGCGAGCCCGCTCGGGGCGAGGATGTACCGGCGCTCGCCGTCGGCGTAGCAGACGAGCGCGATGTTGGCGGTCCGGTTCGGGTCGTACTCGATCGTCTCCACGCGCCCCGGCACGCCGTGCTTGTCCCGGCGGAAGTCGATGACCCGGTAGCGGCGCTTGTGTCCGCCGCCGCGGTGGCGGACCGACAGGAGGCCCCGGTTGTCGCGTCCGCCGTGCCGGTTCTTCTTCTCGAGGAGCGGCTTGTGCGGATCGTTGGCCGAGGTCTCGGTCCGCGCGACCTGGGACTTGAAGCGCGTCCCCGGGCTCGTGGGTCGGAATGTCTTGACCGGCATGATCGTGATCTCCCTCGGGCGAGCGTCAGCTCGCCTCGAAGAACTCGATGTCCTTCTCGCCGGGCGCGAGGCGCACCCAGGCCTTCTTCCAATCGGGCCGCTTCCCCTGGTAGCGGCCGGCCCGCTTGATCTTCCCGTTGACGCGCGACGTCCGAACGTCGGCGACCTTCACGCCGAACAGCTCCCGGACGGCGCTCGCGATCTGGACCTTGTTCGCGCGGATGTCGGCCTTGAAGCAGTAGACCGAGCCGCTCTCCCGGCCGCGCGTGGACTTCTCGGTGACGAGCGGCTGGCGGATGATGTCCTGCACCGTCAGCTTCATGACGCCAGCACCTCGCTGAGCCGCTTGAGGGCCGGCTCGGAGACGATCAGGGTGTCGTGGTCGAGGAGGTCCACGATCGACATCCCCATCGCGCGCACGACCTTCAGCCGCGGGTTGTTGCGCGCGGCCCGATCGAGGTTCGGCTCGAGGTCGAGGGGGAGCAGGAGCGCTTTCTCCGTCACGCCGAGCTTGCCCGCGATCGCCCCTTCGAGGTCCTTGGTCTTGTGCGACTTCAGCGCGAAGCCGTCCACGCAGACGATCTTCCCGTCCCGCATCTTCTGCGCGAGCGCGGACTTGATCGCGTTGCGGCGCATCGCGGCCGGCATCTTCCAGGAGTAGTCGCGCGGCGTGGGCCCCTGGACGGTGCCCCCGTGCCGCCAGAGCGGCGAGCGGTTGTCCCCCATGCGGGCGCGCCCGGTGTGCTTCTGCTTCCAGAGCTTCTTCGTCCCGCCGCTGACCTCCACGCGGTTCTTCGTCTTGTGCGTTCCGGCCCGTCCGCCGGCGCGATACGCGCAGACCGCCTCGTAGATCAGGTGCTCCTTCAGCGGATAGCCGAACACCGCCTCCGGCAGCTCGAGCTGGCGGAGCGTCTTGTTGTTCCAGTCGCGGACCGCGATCGTCGCCATGTCCGTCCTCGCCGTCACTTCGCCCGTGACTTGTGGAGCAGGACCGCGGCGCCGACCGCGCCCGGCACCGCCCCGCGCACCAGGAGCAGGTTCTTGTCCTTGTCGATCCGGACCACCTTCAGGTTCTTCACCGTCACCCGGTCGCTCCCCATGTGACCGGTCCCCCGCATCCCCTTGAACACGCGGGAGGGGAACGCCGAGGCGCCGATCGACCCCGGAGCGCGGTGGAACATCGAGCCGTGGCTGTTCGCGCCCCCGCGGAAGTTGTGGCGCTTCATGACCCCCTGGAACCCCTTCCCTTTCGACGTCGCGATGACGTCCACCTTCGGGACGCCGTCGAAGATGTCCACCAGGACCTTGTCGCCGGGCTTCCACTCGGAGCCCGCGTCGATGCCGAACTCCCGGCGGAGGCGCGTGGGCGGAACGCCGGCGCGCTCGTGATGGCCGCGCATCGCGCGGTCGGCGCGCTTGGCCGCCTTCGCGTCCACGAGTCCGAGCTGCACGGCCTCGTACCCGTCCTTCGCGCCGGAGCGGCGCTGGACGACGACGCACGGGCCCGCCTCGATCACCGTGACCGGCGCGACGGTGCCGTCGTCGAGGAACAGCTGGGTCATCCCCACCTTCCGTCCGATCATTCCCTGGATCATCGTCGCCTCACTGACCCGGCCCGAACGCCTTGATCTCGACGTCCACGCCCGCCGGAAGGTCGAGCTTCATCAAGGCGTCCACCGTCTCCGGAGTCGGCTGCAGGATGTCGAGCAGCCGCTTGTGGGTGCGGATCTCGAACTGCTCCCGCGACTTCTTGTCGACGTGGGGCGAGCGCAGCACGGTCCACCGGTTCTTGACGGTCGGGAGCGGGATCGGTCCCGCGACCCGCGCGCCGGTCCTGCGCGCCGTGTCCACGATCTCGGTCGTGGACTGGTCGAGGATCCGGTGATCGTACGCCTTGAGACGGATGCGGATTTTCTCGTTCACCATCGTCGCCCTAACCCCCGAGCGCCGCCCGGGGTCGAACCGGAGGCCCCGTCCGCGTCCCCGAGGCGTGCGCTCGGGCGGCCGGACGGACCCGCCGGTGGCCTACTCCAGGATTTCCGTGACGGTGCCGGCGCCGACGGTGCGTCCGCCCTCGCGGATCGCGAAGCGCAGGCCGGTCACCATCGCGATCGGCGTGTGCAGCGACACCTCCAGCGCAACGTTGTCCCCCGGCATCACCA
>DASRJG010000132.1:0-4148 GCA_035649595.1 Candidatus Polarisedimenticolaceae bacterium | reverse complement strand
GGCCGGGTTGTTCTGGTTCGAGTACTGATCGGGCCGGAACGCACCGGGTGTCTCGCGCGTGAGCCGGTCGGCAACGGAGTAGTACGAGTCAGGATGCTCGGGCGGCACGGCCGTGGGGCACACCACCACCTCGGCGCCGTACGCGCGCAGCAGCGCGACCTTCTCCTTCGAGATCTTGTCGGGCGCGGTGCAGATCAGCTTGTAGCCGCGGAGCGCCGCGGCCATTGCGAGCGCGACCCCGGTGTTCCCCGAGGTCGGCTCCACGATCGTCCCGCCGGGCTTGAGCAGGCCGCGCCTCTCGCCGGCCTCGATCAGCGCGAGGCCGATCCGGTCCTTCACCGAGTTCCCGGGGTTGAACGACTCGATCTTCGCCGCGACGGTCGCCCCGCGCGGGGCGAAGCGCGAGAGCTTCACCAGCGGCGTGTTCCCCAATGTCGAGAGGATGTCCTCGTGGATCTGCATGGAGTCTCCGCCGCGCATGATACCCTGCGCGGCTCGTTCCACCGGAGGGGCGCATGGCGGGAAAACGCGCGGGGAAGCGCGTCAGAAAGCTCTCGTTCGCGACCCAGGCGATCCACGCCGGACAAGACCCCGACCCGACGACCGGCGCCGTCATGCAGCCGATCTATCAGGTCTCGACCTACCGCCAGCCGGGGCTCGGAGAAGGCTGGAAGTACGACTACGCGCGCACGATCAACCCGACGCGCGCGGCGCTCGAGCGGAACCTCGCGGCGCTCGAGGGAGGCGCGGCGGCGCACTGCTTCGCTTCGGGGATGTCGGCGATCAGCGCGGTCATGCACCTGCTCCGGTCGGGGGACCACGTCGTGGTCTCACGGAACGTCTACGGCGGGACCTACCGCCTCTTCGAGGGGTTGCTCCGGCAGTTCGGCCTGGACTTCACCTGGGTGGACTCGACCGATCTCGACGCGATCGCGCGTGCGGTCACCGCGCGCACGAAGATGCTCTACGTCGAGACCCCGACGAACCCGGTGCTCGGGATCACCGATCTCGCCGGCGCCGCGCGGATCGCGCGCAAGCACCGCCTGCGCCTCGTCGTGGACAACACCTTCATGAGCCCGTTCTTCCAGAGGCCGATCGAGCTCGGCGCGGACATCGTCGTCCACTCGACGACGAAGTACCTGAACGGCCACAGCGACAGCGTCGGGGGGTGCGCGGTGACCACGCGCGCCGACGACGTCGAGAGGATCGGCTGGATCCAGAACTCGGTCGGCGCGATCCTGGCGCCGGTCGATTCCTTCCTGGTCCTGCGCGGGATCAAGACGCTCCCGATCCGCATGCAGCGCCACGACGCGAGCGCGCGGATGATCGCCGACTGGCTGGCCGAGCGGCGCCAGGTGCGGGCGGTCTTCTATCCCGGAATGAAGTCGCACCCGCAGCACGCGCTGGCGAAGCGTCAGATGTCCGGCTTCGGCGGGATGATCTCCTTCGAGCTGGGGTCGCTCGGCGCCGCGAAGCGCTTCCTGGGGCGGTTGACGCTGTGCGCGCTCGCGGAGAGCCTCGGCGGTGTCGAGACCTTGATCTCGCACCCGGCGACGATGACTCACGGATCGGTGCCGAAGAAGGACCGGCAGCTCATCGGCGTCACCGACGGGCTCGTGCGGATCTCGGTCGGGCTCGAGGACCCGGACGACCTGATCGCCGATCTCGATCAGGCGTTGGCGTCGATCCAGGCCAGGTAGTCCGGGTCTCCGTCCGCGATCTCGAGCAGGATCACCTCGGGGACGTCGTACGAGTGCATCTCGCGGATGGCGCGGCGGACGGCCTCGAACCGCTCCCGGCGGGTCTTGATCACCAGAAGCGACTCCGATTCGGTCAGCATCCGCCCCTCCCACCGGTAGGTCGAGCGGACCCCGGGGACCACGCTGACACAGGCCGCGAGCCCGCGCTCGACCAGGGCGGACGCGATCTTGGAGGCCTCCTCGTCAGAGCCGGCGGTGGTCAGGACGACGGCGTGCGACGGCATGGGGCGAGTCTATCACGATGAAACATTTGCACTTGTGGCCCTCGGGCCGCCTGGACTATAGTCCGGCGACGTAAATGCATAGTCGGTTGCCCGACCGAGCATAGAGGGGAGCGCTTGGAGACATCGAGGACCGCGGGACGGATCAGGGACGTCGTCGCGCGCGAGATCCTCGACTCCCGCGGCAACCCCACCGTCGAGGTGGACGTGATCCTCGACGACGGAACGCTGGGGCGCGCCGCCGTCCCGTCGGGGGCCTCCACCGGGTCCCGCGAGGCGCTCGAGCTTCGCGACGGCGACGCCAAGCGGTACATGGGGAAGGGGGTCCTCAAGGCGATCGAGCACATCGAGCGCACGATCGCCCCCGCGATCATCGGCTTCGAGGCGGTCAACCAGGTCTTCCTCGACGAGACGATGCGCGACCTGGACGGTACGCCGAACAAGGCGAAGCTCGGCGCGAACGCCACGCTCGCCGTGTCGATGGCCGCGGCCCGCGCGGCGGCCGAGCTGCTCGGCATGCCTCTCTACCGGTACCTCGGCGGCGCGAACACGAAGCTCCTCCCCGTGCCTCTGATGAACGTGCTCAACGGCGGCGCGCACGCCGACAACAACGTGGACGTGCAGGAGTTCATGATCGCGCCGCTCGGCTTCGACACGTTCAACCGCGCGCTCCGCGCCGGCGTCGAGTGCTACCACGGCCTGAAGGCGGTGCTGAAGGCGCGGAAGCTCTCGACAGCGGTCGGAGACGAAGGCGGGTTCGCTCCTAACCTCGCCTCGAACGAGCAGGCGCTCGAGGTGCTCGTCGAGGGGATCGAGAAGGCCGGGTACAAGCCCGGGAAGGACGTCGCGCTCGCCCTCGACGTCGCCGCCTCCGAGTTCCACAAGAAGGGGACCTACGTCCTCGAGGCCGAGGCGAAGCCGAAGAAGAGCGGGGACGAGCTGATCGCGATCTACGAGAAGTGGTGCAAGGCATACCCGATCGTGTCGATCGAGGACGGCATGGCCGAGGCGGACTGGGGGGGCTGGAAGACGCTCTCGCAGAAGCTCGGCGGCCGCGTGCAGCTCGTCGGCGACGACCTCTTCGTGACCAACACCGCGATCCTCGCCGAGGGGATCGAGAAGGGGATCGCCAACAGCGTGCTGATCAAGGTCAACCAGATCGGGACGCTCACCGAGACCTTCGACTGCATCCAGCTCGCCCACCGCGCCGGCTACTCCTGCGTCGCCTCCCACCGCTCCGGGGAGACCGAGGACGCGCTGATCGCCGACCTCGCCGTCGCGCTCAACCTCGGGCAGATCAAGACCGGGGCCCCCGCGCGCGGCGAGCGCACCGCCAAGTACAACCAGCTCCTCCGCATCGAGGAGGAGCTCGGAGACGACGCCCGCTACGCGGGCTGGGACGCGTACCCGAGAACGAAGCGCCCCTGATCCGGGGACCGAGGACGATGGGAAAGCTGGTCCGCTTCCGGCTCCGAGCGAGGCCGCGCCCCGACGCGCGTCCCGCCCGTCTGCCCACGGACGCCAGCCCCAACGTCGAGACCCCGCGCCCGGGCACGACCCCCGATCCCGACATCGCGCGCAAGCGCAGGCTGCGCCAGCGATCGGTCGTGATCGCGCTGACGATCGTCTTCCTCGGCGGGAGCGCGGCGGCGCTGTTCGGCGATCGCGGCTACCTCGACGTCCGCCGCCAGCGCGCGCAGTACCGCCAGATGCGCGCCGACTACCAGGCGCACCTGAACCGGGTGCAGGGGATGAAGCGCGAGGTCGATCGCCTGAAATCCGACCCCACCGCCGTCGAGCGAATCGCCCGCGAGGAGCTGGGCTACGTCGCGAAGGACGAGATCACGCTGCTCCTCCCCGAGGACGACCCTCCCGGGCCGCCGCGCCTTGACGCGAAGGTCGGATCTGGTATCGTTTCTCCCGTCCGGAGCACACCATGACGCGGGGTGGAGCAGTCCGGTAGCTCGTTGGGCTCATAACCCAAAGGTCGCAGGTTCAAATCCTGCCCCCGCTACCAGCCCACAGGTGGAATTTGAATGGCTCAGAGGTGGGAGCGTGCGCATCTGAACTTCGAGTAGCGCCTCACCGGGGACGACCCTGACGCCGCCCACGAACGCCCTCACGAACTCCTTCCGGTCTTCGAGGCTCCCGGACTCCAGCAGGCGCG
>DASRJG010000131.1:0-5971 GCA_035649595.1 Candidatus Polarisedimenticolaceae bacterium | reverse complement strand
GCTCGCCGGAATCTGGCGGCTGTTCCAATCGCCCGAGCACGCCGTCGAGCACCCGGCCGCGCCGGTCGCCCAGGCGTCGCTGCTCGCCTGCGCCGCCTTCCCCTGGGCGCTCCCCGGTCTGGAAGGACGACTGGCGGATGCCGTCGCGCGGGTGAGCGGCTCGGGGCGCTTCGCGCACCTTCGTTTCGCGCGCGACCCCGGGTTCTGGCCCCTCCTCGTGCGAGAATCCGCGCGATGAAGAAGGCCCAGTGGCTCTCCGGCGCGCGCATCGATCCCAAGCCGATCGCCAAGGGGATCGGCGCCGCCGATCTCGTGGACGGCGCGTTCCTCGCCTACAACGGCGGACGGGTGCAGAAGGCGGCGAAACTCTTCGTCGAGAAGATGCTCGCGCCGGAGGCGGTGGTGGGACTGAGCCTGACGGGCGCGCTCACCCCCGCGGGACTCGGCCGGTCGGTGATCGTGCCGCTGATCCGGGCGGGCTTCGTGGATTGGATCGTCTCCACGGGGGCCAACCTTTATCACGACGCGCATTTCGGCCTCGGCCTCGCGCTCCACCGCGGCTCGCACGAGGTGGACGATCGCGTGCTCCGCGCCGAGGGCGTGGTCCGGATCTACGACATCCTCTTCGACTACGAGGTGCTCCTCAAGACGGACGCCTACTTCCGCGAGGTCATGCTCGCCCCCGAGTTCCAGCGCGACATGTCCACCGCCGAGCTGCACTACCTGCTCGGGAAGTACCTCGCCGCGCGCGAGGACCAGCTCCGCCTCACCGACACCTGCGTCCTCACGACCGCTTACCGGTGCGCGGTTCCGTGCTACACCTCCTCTCCCGGCGACTCCTCGATCGGCATGAACGTCGCGGAGCTGTGGCTGAAGAGCCGGGGCCCGCGCCTCGACGTCAGCCGGGACGTCAACGAGACCGCGGCGATCGTCTACGACGTGAAGAAGAGCGGCGGAGCGTCCGGGGTCCTGATCTTCGGCGGAGGCTCCCCCAAGAACTTCATCCTCCAGACCGAGCCGCAGATCCAGGAGGTCCTCGGCCTCGACGACGCCGGGCACGACTACTTCGTCCAGGTCACCGACGCGCGGGCGGACACCGGAGGGCTCTCCGGCGCGACGCCGGGGGAGGCCGTGTCGTGGGGGAAGGTCGATCCGGAGAAGCTCCCGGGGACGGTCGTGATCTACGGCGACACGACGATCGTCGCGCCGCTCCTCGCCGCCTACGCCCTGACCCGCCACGAGCCTCGTCCGCTCCGGCGGCTCTACGACCGCCGGGAAGCGATGCTCGACCGGCTCCGGGCCGATTTCGTCGCTAAACCCTAGGGGCGCTCCTCCGGTCCAAGGTTCCGAAAGGAGACCCCCCATGAGTCCCCGTCGCATGTGGCTCGGCGTCATGATGTCGATTCTCGCGGGCGGCCTCGCGCTCGCCGGTCCCGGTACCCATCCTCGCCATGGCGGCTCCCGGGAGGACCGCATGGAGAGGCTCGCCCGCCGCCTCGATCTCACCGAAGGCCAGAAGGTGCGCATGAAGGAGATCTTCGAGAAGCACCGCTCCGAAGGGCTGGGCGATGCGGCCGAGCGCGCCCGCGCCGCCCGGAGGGATCTGCGCGACCTCATCCACGATCCCGAGGCGGCGGACGCCGATGTCCGCGAGGCCGCCAAGCGGTCCGCGGAGGCGAGCGCGGACCTCGCGGTGGAGCGTCACCGCGCCTTCGCGGAGGCGTTCTCGGTCCTCACCCCCGAGCAGCGGGAGCGCGCCAAGAGCCTGAAGCGGCTCTAGCGCGAAGGGTCAGGGGCGGGGCGCAGCGCGCCCCATTCGGCGATCAGGTTTCCCGCGATCAGCGCCCCGCCCCCCGCCCAGAGCCAGGCTCCGGGACGGCCGAGCCCCATCGCCGCGGCGATGAGCGTGGTCCAGACCGGCTCGAGCGAGAACAGGATCGCCGCGCGCACCGGGTCCAGCTCGCGCTGGTACTGGTTCATCAGGGTCAGCGCCAGCACGGTCGCGAACAGCGTCGCGAGCAGGAGGGGCTTCACGAACGACGCATCGCGGAGGAGCGCGGCGAGAGGGCCGGCCTCGGTCCCGGTCAGGAGAGCCGCGACCGGGAAGGCGACGACCGCGAGCGCCGCGGTCGCGACGAACATCGCGAGCGTCACCGAGAGCGGCGCGTGCGCCTTCGTGATCGCGTCGGTCGCCAGGATGTGGACCGCGAAGACGAGCGCGCTCCCGACCGTCAGCCACTCCGCCGCGCCGAAGGTCAGGTGGGGCGGCCCCTCGATGAAGCCGGCGCCGAGGGTGGCGAGCACGACCCCCGCGAGCAGGGGCGCCCGCGGCCGCGACCGGCGGAGCCAGGCGGTGAGGATCGCGGCGAAGGCGACGTAGAGGCTCGTCAGGAACGCCGAGACGGGGGGCGTCACCCCCTCCAGCCCCAGCATCTGGACGAGGAACCCCGCGAAGAGCAGCGCGCCGAGGACCGCGCCGCCGCGCCAGGCCCCGCGATCGAGCCCCGCCCGCGCGCGCGGCCAGAGCGCGAGCAGGACCGCGGCCAGGACGAACCGCACCCCGATGTAGAGCGAGACGACCGTGGCTCCGCCCGCGCGGCCGAGCAAGGCAGCCGCCGCATCGAGGCTCTGCTTCATCCAGATGAACGTGCAGCCCCAGAGGATCGTGACGGCGAGCAGGGCGGGGAGCGCGAGCGGCGAGCGCTTCAGCGAACCTCCCACGTCTCCCCGCCGTAGAGGAGCGCGCGCAGGTCGCCCGGCCCTTTCTTGGCCGTGACCTCGGCGACCTGGTCCCTCATCGCGGCGTCGAAGATCGGGGCCTCGACGTCCCGGTAGACGCCGACGGGAACGGGGAACGCGGGCGCCTCCATCTGCGCCAGCATGAAGGCGTAGGGCAGGGGACCGCGCACGTCGTGGACGAGGAGATCGGACTCGGACACGCCGCTCCCCAGCGCGACCACCTCGGGCTCGAACGGTCCCTTCAGGCGGATCCCCTTGTCGGCGCTCTTGCCGAACACGAGCGGCTGGCCGTGGCGCAGGTGGAGCAGGTTGTCGTCGCGAAGCTCCTTCTCGCGGTACGGCTCCCACGCGCCGTCGTTGAAGATGTTGCAATTCTGGAAGATCTCGATGAAGGCGGTACCGCGGTGGTGCGCCGCCGCGGTGAGGACCTCCTTGAGATGCGCGGCGTACACGTCCACGCTCCGGGAGACGAACGTCGCGCCGGAGCCGATCGCCACGGAGATGGGATTGAAGGGGCGATCGACCGAGCCGAAGGGCGTGGACTTGGTCCGCTTCCCGATCTCGGAGGTGGGGGAGTACTGCCCCTTGGTCAGCCCGTAGATCCGGTTGTTGAACAGCATCACCTTCACGTCCACGTTGCGCCGCATCAGGTGGATGATGTGGTTCCCGCCGATCGACAGCGCATCGCCGTCGCCGGTCGCGATCCAGACCGAGAGGTCGGGGTTGGCGACCTTCACACCGGTTGCGACCGCCGGCGCGCGCCCGTGGATCGAGTGGAATCCGAAGGTGTTCATGTAGTAGGGGAAGCGTGCCGCGCAGCCGATCCCCGAGACGACCACGAAGTTCTCGCGGGGGATGCCGAGCTCGGGGAAGACCGATTGCACCGACGAGAGGATCGCGTAGTCGCCGCACCCCGGGCACCAGCGGACCTCCTGGTCGGAGGCGAAGTCCTTCTTGGTCAGCGTGCCCGCGCTCATCGGCCGCCTCCCGACGCGCTCGCGCGGATCCCCTCGAGGATCTCGCTCTCCTTGAACGGCTGCCCCTGGATCTTGTTGAGCGAGGTCGTCTCGCGCAGGAACCTCGCGCGCAGGATCATCGCGAGCTGTCCCATGTTCATCTCGGGAACGAGGATCCTCCCGTAGCGGGCGAGGATCGGGCCGACGTCGGCGGGGAGCGGGCTCAAGTGCCGCAGGTGCAGGTGCGCGACGCGGAGCCCCTCCGCGCGGGCGCGTCTCACCGCGCCCGTGATCGCGCCGTAGGTCGATCCCCATCCGACGACCAGGAGCCCGTCGGGGTCCCCGTCGACCTGGGACGGCGGGATGTCCTGCGCCACGCGCGCGACCTTCTCCGCGCGCAGCCGCACCATGTGCTCGTGGTTCGCGGGCTCGTACGAGATCGCGCCGGTGCCGTCCGACTTCTCGATCCCTCCGATCCGGTGCTCGAGACCGGGAGTCCCCGGCACGGCCCACGACCGGGCGAGCGTCCGGGGGTCGCGCGCGTACGGCAGGAAACCCTCACGCTCGGTCCGGAACCTCGCGTCCACCGGGGCCAGCTCCTCGATCTTCGGGAGGCGCCAGGGCTCGGCGCCGTTGGCGATCGATCCGTCGGAGAGGAGGATGACCGGCGTCATGTGCGTGATCGACAGGCGCACCGCCTCGTAGGCGGCCTCGAAGCAGTCGGAAGCCGACCGCGCGGCGATGACGATGCAGGGTGCCTCCGACGGCCGCCCGAAGATCGCCTGCAGCAGATCGGCCTGCTCGGTCTTCGTGGGAAGCCCCGTGGACGGGCCGCCGCGCTGGATGTCGACGATGACGAGCGGAAGCTCGACCATGATCGCGAGGCCGATGAACTCCATCTTGAGGGCCATGCCCGGCCCCGACGTCGTGGTCAGCCCGATGGAGCCCGCGAAGGAGGCGCCGAGCGCCGCGCCGATCGCGGCGATCTCGTCCTCCGCCTGGAAGGTGTACACGCCGAAGTTCTTGTACTGGGACAGCTCGTGGAGGATGTCGGAGGCGGGGGTGATCGGGTAGGACCCGAGGAAGAGCGGCAGGCCGGACTTCTGCGCCGCCGCGACGAGCCCGAGCGCGAGCGCCTGGTTGCCGGAGATGTTCCGGTAGAGCCCCGGGAGGAGGTGCGCGGGCGGGACCTCGTAGGTGACCGGGAAGATCTCCGCCGCCTCGCAGTACGCGTACCCCCCCTTGAGGGCGAGCGTGTTCGCCTGCACGAGCTCCGGCTTCTTGGCGAACTTGTGCTGGATCCACCGGACGGAGACGTCCATCGAGCGGTGGTAGAGGTAGTACATCATCCCGAGGGCGAAGAAGTTCTTGCACCGGTCCTGGATCCGCTGCGGCAGCCCGGTCTCCTTGAGCGCCGCGCGCGTCAGCCGCGTGATCTCGACCTGGTAGAGACGGAAGCCGGAGAGCGATCCGTCCTCGAGGGGGTTCTTGGCGTAGCCCGCCTTCGCGAGGTCGGTCTCGCGGAAGGCGTCGGTATTGACGACGAGGATCCCTCCCGGCCGCAGGTCCTTGATGTTCGCGCGCAGCGCCGCCGGGTTCATCGCGACGAGGACGTCCGGCGCGTCGCCGGGGGTGAAGATGTCCTCCGAGGAGAAGTTGATCTGGAACCCGGAGACGCCGGGGAGCGTTCCGGCGGGGGCGCGGATCTCGGCCGGGTAGTCCGGGAAGGTCGCGAGATCGTTCCCCACCGCGGCGGCGGTCGCGGTGAACTGGGTCCCGGTGAGCTGCATCCCGTCGCCGGAGTCCCCCGCGAAGCGGATGACGACACGGCTCAGGGTCTCGACCGGCTCCTTCGCCTTGGGAGCGGAAGCCAGGGTGTCCATGGAGGCCTTTCGTGGCGGACCGGCGCGGCCCGCGCGAGCGGCATTATGGCGAAGCGGACCGGCGGGATCAAATGACCGGCGAGGCTACGCGTCGGCCCCCATCTTGCGCACGATCCAGGCGAGCCGCCCGCGCACCGAATCGGTGTCCGGAGCCCCCGGCGCGAGCTCGAGGTAGCTCTCGAGGTCCTGCACGGCGGCGCGCGGTCTTCCGAGGTGGGCGAGGAGCAATCCGCGGTCGCGGATCTCCTTCGCGTCCCCCGGAGCGATGACGAGGAGCCTCTCGACGACGGCGAGCGCGCGGCGGTAGTCCCCCTGGGCGAGATGGATTCGCTTCAGGTTCAGGAGGAGGCGGGTGAGCATCGTGCGCGGCGGGGCGGTGTCGAGCGAGTCCTT
>DASRJG010000130.1:0-20212 GCA_035649595.1 Candidatus Polarisedimenticolaceae bacterium | reverse complement strand
GGAGCAGCCGGAAGGCGTCGGCCGAGAAGCGGACCGTCCCTCGCGCCACCGCGCGGCGGTGCGTGGCCTCCTTTCCCGCCACGTCCACCATGCGCGCGGCGCCGCGCTCGTCGAGGTGTGTCAGCTTTCCCCGGGGCATGGCAGGATTATGGCGGAGGATCCGTCATGAACGACGACGTCGCCCATCTTTCTCCCCGATCGGTCTGGGGGCACTTCGCCTCGCTCGCCGCGATCCCGCGCCCCTCGGGACAGGAGGAGCGCGCGGTCGCCTTCGTCACCGACGTCGGCACGTCGATCGGGGCCAAGGTCGCGCGGGACAAGCGCGGGAACGTGGTGATGAGCGTGCCGGCGAGCGCGGGCCGGCAGTCGGCGCAGACGGTGATCCTCCAGACGCACCTCGACATGGTCTGCGAGAAGAACAAGGAAGTCGCGCACGACTTCGACCGGGACCCGATCCGGCCGAAGATCGACGGCGAGTGGGTCCGCGCCCAGGGGACGACGCTGGGGGCGGACAACGGGATCGGCGTCGCCGCGGCGCTCGCCACCGCGACCGACCGTGAGGTCGCGCACGGCCCGCTCGAGCTGCTCTTCACGCTCGACGAGGAGACGGGATTGACCGGCGCCGCGCAGCTCGACCCGTCGATCCTCTCGGGGCGGATGCTCCTGAACCTGGACTCTGAGGAAGACGGGACGCTGTTCGTGGGGTGCGCGGGGGGCGAGGACTCCCTGATCGACCTGAAGGTCGCGTGGACGGCCCCGGCCAAGGGGGGCGTCGCGAAGAAGCTCGAGATCGGGGGGCTCAGGGGCGGCCACTCGGGGCTGAACATCATCGAGAATCGCGGGAACGCGCTCAAGCTCGCCGCGCGGATCCTGGGAGCGGCGCTGGACGCCGGCATCCCGTTCGAGCTGGCGTCGCTCGACGGGGGCTCCAAGCACAACGCGATCCCGCGCGAGGCGGAGGCGGTGATCGTGGCGAGCGCGGACGCCCATGCCAAGCTCGCGGGGATCGCGGCGGCGCAGAAGGCGGCGTTCGCGATCGAGCTCGCCAAGATCGACGACGGGCTGGCCGTCTCGTGGACCGAGCAGCCGCTTCGGGCGCGCGTGCTGGCCGCGGCCGACCGCGACCGTCTGATCCGCCTCGTGCTCGCGCTCCCGCACGGCGTGCTGGGGATGAGCCAGGCGATCTCGGGGCTCGTGGAGACGTCGAACAACGTGGCCGTCGTCCGCGAGATCGACGGCGTGATGCGGGTGGTGACCTCGAGCCGGTCGAGCGTGGCGCCGTCCCTCGCCGCGACGCTCGCACAGGTCCGCTCCGCGGCGCAGCTCGCGCAAGGATCGGTCACCGCCAAGGACGGGTATCCGGGCTGGAAGCCGAACATGGAGTCCAAAGCGCTCGCCGTCGTGCGCGAGGTCTACCGGGAGCGGTGGGGGCGCGAGCCGCACGTCACCGCGATCCACGCCGGGCTCGAGTGCGGGCTCCTGGGCGAGAAGATCCCGGGGCTCGACATGGTCTCCTTCGGCCCGCAGATCGAAGGGGCGCACTCTCCGGACGAGCGGGTGAACGTCCCGTCGGTCGCCCGGTTCTGGGGGGCGCTGACGCAGGTGCTCGACCGGCTCTCGGCGCCCCGCGCCTAGGCGTCGGTGAAGGTCCTCAGATCGCCCGGCCAGTTGACGTTGGCCAGCACGCGAGCGAGATCGAAGTTCGGGAACACCTGAGCCGGCAGGCGTCGCACGGACAGATCCGGAAGGATCGCCTGGACCTTGCGCTGCCCCTCCGCCAGCGCCGCGATCACCACGGACTCCGCGCTCCGCCGCCAGAGCCCGACGAGGGGATGGTCCCGCCCCGCGGCGTCCACCGGGAAGACCAGATCGTCGCTGCCGTCCGACGCTGCGATGAGGGACCGGAGCAGGCTCGTCCCCACCGCCGGGTAGTCGCACGCGAGGACGAGCAGATCGGCCCGGCCGGTGGAGGCGAACACGGCCGCGATCCCCCCGAGCGGTCCCGAGCGCTCCCCCGCGTCCTCGATCGCGGGGTGGGCGGGGGCGGGGTTCTTGCCCCCCTTGGCGACGCTGACGATCACGCTCCCGCACAGCGGCTTCAGCGCCCGCGCGGCGCGCTCGGCGAGCGTGCTCCCACCCAGCTTCACGCTCCCCTTCGGCTCGCCGAAGCGACGTCCCTCGCCCCCCGCGAGCACCAGCCCGATCAGCTGCGCCATGCGCGTATCGTACCAACCCGTGGAACGGTTGATCCTGCTCGCGCGCGCCCCGAGCCTCGATCGCGTCAAGACCAGGCTCACGCCGCCCCTCTCGAAGGAGCAGGCGCTCGCCCTCCACGTGGCGATGCTCGAGGACCAGATCCGCTTCGTCGCGGGGCTGCGAGCCCCATCCCGCGAGGCGGAGCTGTGCCTCGACACCGAGTGGTCGCCGGCCTCCAGCCTCCCGGCGATCCGGCGAACCTCCCAGGGAGACGGAGACCTCGGCGCGCGGATGGCGCGCGCGCTGACCCGGGCTTTCGAAGAAGGAGCCGGCGCGGCCGTCATCGTCGGCGGCGACGCCCCGACCCTCCCCGCGGCGCTCGTCGAGGAGGCCTTCGCCGCCCTCGCGTCGGGCGCGCGCGCCGTCGTCACCCCCGCGCTCGACGGCGGCTACGTCCTGATCGGCGCGACGCCTCCGCCGCCTCCCCTCTTCGCCGGGGTCCCATGGGGAACAGCGGAGGTGCTCGACGCGACGCGACGCCTCGCGCGTGGCGCGTCGATCGTGCTGCACGAGACCCGCGCCTGGGGGGACGTGGACACGATCGCGGACCTTCGCCGGCTGAGCGTCGAGATCCGGGCCGACCCCGAGCGCGCCCCCTCCACCCAGGCCGCGCTCACGACGCTCCGGCTTTACTCCGGCGAAGACCCGGTGGTATAGTCCGCAGCCGCTGCAGCATCTTCCGTTCCCTCCAAGAGGACATCCCATGCCGGAAGGACGCCCCCGCGGTCGACGCGGCCATGGCGGCAACGATCGAGGCCGCGGCCGCCGCAGTGGTCCCCCCAGCGAGCTACGGCCGCCGTTCCCCGTGGACGAGCTCTCTCCCGACGAGCCGGTGGACACGCTCGACGGCGTCGAAGGGGAGGAGGGCGCGGACGTCGGCACGCGCGACGGCGAAGGCTCGGTCGATCTGAACTCGCTCTACAAGATGGGGAACCAGCAGGTCTCCGACGCCGCCAAGCGCCTCGGGATCGAAGGCGCGACCAGCATTCGGAGGCAGGACCTGATCTTCGAGATCATGAAGGCGCAGTCCGAGAAGAGCGGGCTCGTCTTCGCCGAGGGGGTCCTGCAGGTCCTCCAGGACGGCTACGGCTTCCTCCGCCATCCCGACTACAACTACCTCCCCGGCCCGGACGACATCTACATCTCGCCGTCGCAGATCAAGCGCTTCGGCCTGGTCACCGGCGACACGGTCTCCGGCCAGGTCCGGCCGCCGAAGGAGGACGAGAACTACTTCGCGCTGATCAAGGTCCTCGCGGTCAACTTCGACGACCCCGAGCGCCTCCGCGACCGGATCTTCTTCGACAACCTCACCCCGCTGTACCCGCAGGAGAAGATCCGCCTCGAGACCGGCGCCGACGCCATCGCCGGGCGCGTCATGGACCTGCTCACGCCGATCGGAAAGGGACAGCGCGGCCTCATCGTCGCCCCGCCCCGGACCGGCAAGACGATGCTCCTCCAGTCGATCGCGAACTCGGTCACGAAGAACCATCCCGAGGTGTTCCTGATCGTGCTCCTGATCGACGAGCGCCCTGAAGAGGTCACCGACATGCAGCGCTCCGTCGCCGGCGAGGTCGTCGCCTCGACGTTCGACGAGCCCGCCCAGCAGCACGTCCACGTCGCCGAGATGGTGATCGAGAAGGCCAAGCGCCTGGTCGAGCACAAGAAGGACGTCGTGATCCTGCTCGACTCGATCACCCGCCTCGCCCGCGCCTACAACACGGTCCAACCCCCTTCGGGCAAGGTGCTCTCCGGCGGCATCGACGCCAACGCGCTCCAGCGCCCCAAGCGCTTCTTCGGCGCCGCGCGGAACATCGAGGAGGGCGGCTCGCTCACGATCATGGCGACCGCGCTCGTGGACACCGGCAGCCGCATGGACGACGTGATCTTCGAGGAGTTCAAGGGCACCGGCAACATGGAGCTCCACCTCGATCGCAAGCTCGTCGATCGCCGCGTCTTCCCCGCCATCAACATCGACGCCTCCGGCACGCGCAAGGAAGAGCTCCTCATGGCGAAGGAGCAGCTCAACAAGGTGTGGATCCTGCGCAAGATCCTCAACCAGATGTCGCCGGTCGAGGCGATGGAGCTGCTCATCGACAAGATGGGGAAGAGCAAGGCGAACGAGGAGTTCCTCATGATGATGCAGGGGGGATGACGGTTGGGATTGAGTCCTGTCGGACTGTTACGTACTCGCTGAGGTAACCGCTCCATGGAATTCCTCAGGACACATCCCTTCACGACGCTCGCCATCGTCCTTGCAGTTGCATTGCCCCTCGTCGCCTGGCTGATCCTGAGACGGATGGGTCCGACCCCCAACCAGCAAAAGGCCGATCGCATGTTGCGCATCTCGGGAGTCGTGCTCATGGTCCTTGGTGTCGGCCGGACGGTGCTTAACATCGTGGACGGTCGGTTCCCCCCAGATATCTTCTTCTTCATCGGACTGTTCGCGTGGTGGTACGGCTCGGCCATGCGTAGGGCCGGGGATCCCTCGGATAGCACATCGCAATCCTAGGCATCTGCAAATCACGGATGATGATGCGGAGCGGTTAGGCGATAAGCGCCCGGTAGCGGGCGGGGTCCTCAGGAAAAAAGCGCTCCTCCTTTTCGCTTCGCTGTACATGTTTCCTGGAGGAGCGTCATGCGCAAAATCGGAGCCTACGCATGCGTGCGGATCGATAGCGCCTGCGAGCCATAGTGACCGCGGATCGTGGATACCATTGCTGCTGACAGCTCCGCAGCCTTCGCGGTGCAACTGCAATGGAATCCTTTGGTTCTTCTGATTCCGTAATTGACGCAGATGGCTATCGCGCGTATTGCTAGCGCAAAAAAGGAGGCGCCCATGCGACGGCTCATCCTTATCTGCGCTGTGATCGCTTTTTCCACTCCGGTCTTCGCCACAGACACTGTCTTCGGCTACGTCTACGTCCGCACCGATTCAGACCATCGCATTCAAGTGGTGGTGGATGGTGCTGACCCCGAGTACTACGACGCCTACCTCTTCCAGCCCAAGGGAAAGGTCCCACCGATCCCGGGGATGACCTACCACGCGACCGTGGCGAAGAGTGACGGGCGATTGACCATCGACTGCCAGAGTCCGCCGATCCATCTCGACCTCTATTTGCCAGTCTCCAACGAGGTTCCCGTGGTTGCGGGGACGTTCCCGACGCTCCGATGCAACGGACTCGGCCTTCGAGCCTTCAAGGCCCCGCGGGAGATCGGGAGCATGCAGGCGATTTCGATGGACGGTGTCGGCGACATGCTCGGGATGTTCGATCCCTCCCTAATCACGTGTCTCGGGGGCAAGGTCAGCAAGGACTCCGAGTGCATGGTGGGCGGCCCAGGCTCCCTCTACTCACCGGGCTTCAAGTGTCCGGGACGAAACGCGAGCTCACCGATCATGGGGTTCACGGGCTCGACCGGCGAAGCAGAAAAGCAGGAGTGCGCTCAGGGCTATTACGGATGTGGCTACTGTTCGGGAGCTCCCGACTTGGTGTTCGCGAAACAGGAGTGTCGACCATACGAGTGCACCACCAAGCCCGTCCCGAAGCTGCCGCAGCCGGATCCAGGTCCCTAAGCGGGGTGAGCGTCGGCCACCGGCCTACGTCGGGGACTCAACGTAGATAAAGGCCATGCGCCCCTTGCTCCCATTGGCCGTCGCCCTTGCAGCCGTCATCGGGCTCGGCACGCCGGCGTCCGCGGCCGAGCCAAAGGAGCTCGTGATCGAGTCCGCTTGGAGGCATGAGCCATGAAGTGCGGGGCCTGCGGCGGTGAGCTCAAGACGGTGGGAACGACCCACCGGTACGTGGGATCCGGCCTCTCGAACGTCGTTCTTCACGATGTCGCCGTTCGCAAGTGTCGCAAGTGCGGTGAGGAGGAGGTCGCGATCCCGAATCTCTCCGGCTTGCATCGATGCATCGCTCTGCTCCTCGTGACCCGCAAGTCGGCCCTGTTGGCGGCGGAATTGAGGTTCCTTCGACAGTACCTCGGCCGCTCGTCGAAGGACTTCGCGAAGATCCTCGGCGTGACCGCCGAGACACTGTCGCGCTGGGAAAACGCCAAGTGGGATATCCCGCCGGTCGCCGATCGCGTGGTGCGCCTGCTCGTCGCGCACACCCCTCCTCAAACCGACTATTCGGCGGACATGCTGGCTGCGATCAAACCCAACACGCCACGATACTCGCGCATCTCGCTCCGCCTTCGTGGAAACTCGTGGGAGACGGTCCGCGCGGCTTGAGCGCTACCCCACCCCCGGCAGCATCAGTCTCTTCCTCCACGTCGGTCCGAGCAGCGCGAACACGTCGTCCGCCTTGGCCGCGTCGCTGATCCGTCGCGCCTCGTCGCGCGCGGTGTCGAGAAGCGCGGGGTCGCGGAGGATCACGGCGAGAAACTGCAGGTCCGAGAGCCCGTGCTGCTGCGTCCCGAACACCGAGCCGGGGCCACGGATCTCGAGATCCTTCTCTGCGATCTTGAAGCCGTCGTTGGTCGCCTCCATCGTCTTCAGCCGCTCGCGCGCGAGCTCGCCTTCGGCCCCCTCGGCGACCATCAGGACGCAGTAGGACTTCGCGGCGCCGCGGCCGACGCGACCACGGAGCTGGTGGAGCTGCGAGAGGCCGAAGCGCTCGGCGTGCTCGACGACCATCACCGACGCGTTGGGGACGTCCACGCCGACCTCGACGACGGTCGTGGCGACGACGATCTGGATCGCATTGCCGAGGAAGTCGAGCATGACGCGGTCCTTCTCCTCCGGCTTCAGGCGGCCGTGGAGCAAGCCGATCTGGAGGTGCGGGAACACCGCCTCCTTCAAGTGCTTGGCGAACGCGGTCGCGGCCTTCAGGTCCGACGTCTCCGTCTCCTCGACCAGCGGGACCACGATGAACGCCTGGCGACCGGCGGCGATCTCGCGGCGCAGGCCCTCGTACACGCGCTCGCGGTCGCTCTCGCGGCGCACGACGGTCGTGATCGGCGTGCGGCCGGGGGGCAGCTCGTCGATGACGGACAGGTCGAGATCGCCGTAGAGCGTGAGCGCCAGCGAGCGCGGGATCGGGGTCGCGGTCATGACGAGGACGTCCGGGCGGGTGCCCTTCGAGGCGAGCGCCATCCTCTGCATGACGCCGAAGCGGTGCTGCTCGTCCACGACCACGATGCCGAGACGCTTGAACGCGACCCCGGATTCGAACAGCGCGTGCGTGCCGACCACGAGCTTCGCGTGGCCGGTCGCGATGTCCTCGAGCGCGCGGCGCCGGGCGGCGGCCTTGAGCGAGCCGGTCAGGACGGAGAGCTTCACCTCGGCGCCGGCCGTGCGGAGGATGGACAGGATGTTCCGCGCGTGCTGGTCGGCGAGGATCTCGGTCGGGGCCATCAGCACGGCCTGGTAGCCGTTCTCGACGGCGACGAGCAGGGTCAGGAGCGCGACGATCGTCTTCCCCGAGCCGACGTCCCCTTGCAGCAGGCGGCTCATCGGGTGGGGCGAGGTCAGGTCGGCGCCGATCTCCTTGAGGACGCGCTTCTGCGCCTCCGTCAGCTTGAACGGCAGGAGCTTCGCGAGCTTGACCCGCAGCGCGTCGGTCAGCTCGTAGCGTCCGGCGCGGGTCGCCTTCGCGACCTCTCTCCGGCGTGCGGCCAGCGCGAGCTGAACCAGGAAGATCTCCTCGAAGGCGAGCGTGCGCTGCGCGGGGGTTCGCCTCAGCTCGAGATCCGGCATCGAGGTGTCGGGGGGCGGGAAGTGAAGCTCGCGGAGCGCCTCGAGACGCGGAAGGAGGCCTTGCCGCTCCCTGACCTCCGGCGGGATCGGGTCGCGCACGTCCTCCTCGCGCGACGCCTCCAGCACGCCGTGCATCGCCGAGCGCAGCGCGCGCGATCCCAGTCCGGCGAGCTTCCGATAGACGGGCACGATCCGCCCGGTGTGGATCGTCTCGTCGTCGTCCGGCTCGAGGCGCTCGTAGTCCGGGTTCTCGAGCACCATCTCCCGGCCGCGGCGGTCGATCGTCGCGCGGCCGAACACCACGACGCGCGATCCCGCGGTGAACACCCGCTCGAGGTAGGGCTGGTTGTACCAGACCGCCTTGATCGTGCCGGTGTCGTCGCGCAGGACCGCGTTGAAGATCGTGAAGCCGCGGCGGCGGGTGCGGATGAGACGCGAGGAGACGACGGTGAGATCGAGTGTCGACTCGACGCGCCCCGGCTTGAGCCCGGCCACGGTCGCGAAGGCGCGCCGGTCCTCCCAGCGGAACGGCAGGATCTCGAGAAGGTCCGCCGGCGTCTCGATTCCGGCCGAGGCCAGCGCCGCCGCGCGGCGTCCGCCGATGCCGCGGACGTACCGGAGCGCCTCGCCTTCGCTCAAGCCTCGAAGGCCCTCCGGATCGCGGCGGGGTCCCGCCCCGCGCCGAGCAGAACCATCAGCTTGATCCGCGCCTTCGAGGCGGGGAGATCCCCCGAGAAGATCGCCCCGGCGTCCTGGAGGGTGACGCCGCCTCCCTCGTATCCGTAGGTCGCGGAGGTCTTCCCGCCGCGGCACCGGCTCGCCACCACGACCGGGGTCCCGCCGACGACCGCCTCGCGCGCCGCCTCGAGCATCCGCGGCGGAACGTTGCCGCTCCCCAGCGCCTCGATGACGATCCCGCGCGCCCCCGTCGCGACCGCGTGCCGCAGGAAGCGCCCGTCGGCCCCCGCGGCGGCCGCGATGAGATCGACGTGCGGCTCGATCCGGTCGACGCGGATCCGCTCCCGCGGCTTGCTCGGCTCGGTCGAGACGAACGCGGTGAACGAGTCGGTGTGGGCCTTCACGACCTCACGCGCCGGGTGCGTCCGCCCCGCCATGACCACGAAGACGCCGGTCGGGGCCGTCGAGACCTCGCGCACCGCCGCGGTCAGGTTCGCCGGCCCGTCCCAGGACGGGTCGTCGGCCGTCTTCATCGCCCCCGTGAGCACGACCGGCTTGTCGGTCGTCAGCACCAGGTCGAGCAGGTAGGCCGTCTCCTCGATCGTGTCCGTCCCGTGGGTGATCACGGCGCCGACGAAGTCCCCCTCCGCCAATCGCGTATCGATCAGGCGCGCCAGATCGAGCATCCGATCCGGCGTCCAGTGGGGGCCGGGGAGGCGGTCGAAGTCCTCGCAGGTGATCTTCGCGAGCGTCGCGAGCTTCGGGACGCTCTCGAGGATCTCCTTCCCTCCGCTCGCGGGGAGGGCGCCGCGCCCCGGGACGATCCTCATCGAGATCGTCCCGCCGGTGAAGATCATGAGGACCGACGGTTGCTCGGCCATGCGGCCGCGCATCATATCGCCGCTTGGGCCTCGCCGTCGGCGTCCACGAGGATCACCCCCCGGGTCATGAGGGTGCAGATCGCCTCCGCCACCTGCGCATCCGGGTGCGGGCTCTCCTCGATCAGCCGCCCCACGGTCGTCCCGGCCTTGGCGCGGGCCAGAACGTCGAACTCCGCCGGGGAGACGGAATGGCCGTGCAGCCGGGTCCGGGCGTCCGGGGCGAGGTCGAGCCGCGACCCCTCCCCGGGAAGGAGGTCCCGCCAGCGCCCCCACTCGTCCAGGGAGACCAGCCCGTCCATCAGCACGTTCGAGGCGGAGGCGGTGATCGTGCGCGGGGCGGGCGGCCCCTCGCGGGTCAGCACGCGGAAGGTCGCCCCGGCCCACCCCAGCATCCGGAACAGCGCCTTCGAGCCGCGCGCGCGCCCCGCCGCCGCGTCCACGATCTGCCCCTGGAGGAACTCGATCCTCCCGCTCGCCTCCCCCTCGCGCAGCTCCACCGTCCCGTCCTTCCCGTTGAGCGAGAGGATCTGGAGCAGATCGGAAATGGCGAGGTGCTCGACCGACCCGGTGAGCAGGGCGTCTCCGGTGCCGCTGCGGGCCTCCGCCAGCGCCTCCGTGCGCTCCACCAGCCGCTCGACGCGGGCGTGAAGCTCCTCGACCGCGAACGGCTTGGTCATGTAGTCGTCGGCCCCCAGGTGCAATCCGCGCAGCCGCTGCGGCAGCTCGCCCTCGACGGTCAGGAAGACGAACGGCGTCGAGGCCGTCGCCGGGCGCTTGCGGACCTCGTCGAAGAATTCCCATCCGTCCACGTCCGGCATGAGGATGTCGGACACGATCGCGTCGGGGGTCATGGACGCGAGCGCGAGGCGCGCGGCCGGCACGCCGTCGGCGCTCGTCACGTCCCAGCCGTTCGGCGTGAAGAAGTCCTCGATGACTCGCAGGATCAGGCGGTTGTCGTCCACGGCCAGGAGCCGCCGGCGTGCCCCCGGTCCCGTCATCGAATCTGGTCGATCAGCTCGTGGAGGGACGGCGTGGACTTCGGCATCGCGTCGTGGATGCGCCCCGTCCGGTTCGCCTCGAGCAGGCAGTTCACCAACGTCGGGTCGAACTGCCGTCCGGAGAACTTGACGATCTCCTTGATCGCCCCGGGGACGCCGATCTTGGTCCGGTAGATCCGGTCGGTCGTCATCGCGTCGAACGCGTCGCCGATGTGGATGATCCGGCCCTGGAGCGGGATCGCTTCCTCGGAGAGGCCGTGCGGGTAGCCCGTGCCGTTCCAGTACTCGTGGTGATGGAGGATCCCCGGGATCACGTTCTCCAGCGCCTGGATGTGCTGGAGCATCTTCGCCCCCGCGATCGGGTGCCCCTTCATGATCTCGAACTCTTCCCGGTTCAGCCGCTCCGGCTTCTTGAGAATGTTGTCCGGGATCGCGATCTTCCCCACGTCGTGCAGGATCGCCGAGAGGAGCAGCGGCTCCAGCTCCTCGCGGGGCAGGCCGCGCTCCTGCGCGACGATGAGGGAGACCCGCGCGACGCGCAGCGAGTGGCCGTGGGTGTAGGCGTCCTTCGCGTCCACCGCCCCCGCCATCGAGACGATGATGTTGAGGAACATCGAGCGCACGTCGCGCTCGAGGCGGGCGTTGACCAGGAAGATCGCCGCCTGCGAGGCGAGCGCGTACAGGAGCTTCTGCTCGTTGACCGTCAGGCGGCCGCGGCGCCCCCCGAGGTGGATCTCGATCCCTCCGACCAGCTTCTCCTTCGACACCATCGGGACGAACACCACGTGGCGGGCCTCGTCCTCGTAGATCCGGATCCCCACCGGGCCGTCGGCCCCCCCGGCGTCCACCATCGGAAGCTTGTCGGAGATCCGGTAGCGGTCGCCGATCTTGGGGTCCCCCTTCCGGTCGCAGCCCATCGTGCCCCGGACCTCGAGCGTCCCCTGCTCCCCCTCGAGGAGGAGGATCGCCCCCTTCGTCGCCTGCACCGCCACGAGTCCCTGGCGGAGGATGATCTCGACCTCGTCGTCCACCTTGAACGGCGAGGTGATCGCCGAGCCGATGCCGAACAGCATCTCCAGGTAGGACTGGCCGAGCCGGCGCGAGGCGTGGATCGAGTCGCGCGTCCGGAGGTTCTTGCGCAGGCGCGCGAGCAGCTCCTTGGTGAAGAACGGCTTGGTGAGGTAGTCGTCCGCCCCCGCGTCGAACCCCGCGAGCTTGTCCTTCAGCTCGTTGAGGGCGGTGATCATCAGCACCGGGATGTCGCTCGTCGCCGCGTCGGACTTCACGCGGCGGCAGACCTCGTACCCGTCCATGTCCGGGAGCCCGACATCGAGCAGGATGATGTCCGGCAGTAGGTCGTGCGCCTTCTCGAGCGCCTCCGCTCCGTCCTCGGCCATGTGGACCGCGAACCCCTCGGCCTCGAGCTCCTCCTTGAGGATCCCCCGAAGCAGGTTGGAATCGTCCACGACGAGGACGGAATGACGCACGACGGCCTGGGACGACGCGACGCTCATCGGGCCGAATCGTAGGGACCGGGAATCGTCAAGTCAAATCAGGGCCACAGATAAAGGGCCACGACCACCGCGAGGCCCCACAGCCCGACGTCCAGGAGGAGCGGCCCGTCGCTCAGAAGGAGGTTGGTCGGGCTCTCCCCCGCCCCGCGCTGATGGATGAGATAGAGGTAGCGGAAGATCCCGAACAGCACGAACGGGATCGTCAGCCCCAGGTGCTGCGTCCCCAGCTTCTGCGCGACCTCCGGGGAGAACGCGTAGAACGCGTAGGCGACAACCGTGGCGCCGGTGACGATCGCGATCATGTGGTCGAGGTACGGGAGCGAGTACTCCCGGAGGATCGCGCGGGTCCCGGAGGCGTCTCCCTGGGAGGCGATCTCCTGCCGGCGCTTGGCGAACCCCATGAACAGGGCGAGCAGCCCCGTGCAGAGCACGAGCCAGTGCGAGATCGCGACGTCCAGGACGAGCGCGCCGGCCCAGGCGCGGAGGAGAAACCCCGAGGCGACCATCATCACGTCGAGGATGACGACGTGCTTGAGCCCGAACGAGTACGCGAGGTTGAGCACAGCGTAGGCCGCCGCCGCGGCGCCCAGCCCCCTGTCGAGACGGAACGCCGCGAAAAGGGCCGCGAGGCCGAGCACGATCGCCACCCCGATCGCCGTCCCGGGCGAGATCTCCCCCGCGGCGATCGGCCGGTTCCGCTTCACCGGGTGCAGCCGGTCGGATTCGCGGTCGCGGACGTCGTTGAGCAGGTAGACCGCCGACGAGAGCGCGCAGAAGACCCCGAACGCGCCGCAGGCCCGGAGGACGGACGGCAGGTCCCCCAGCTTCCCCGCGAAGACCAGCGCCGCGAAGACGAAGACGTTCTTGATCCATTGCTTCGGGCGCAGCGCGGACAGCAGGCTGGACGCGAAGGGTCGGCTCATGCGGCCGCATATGATACGCGGGATGCCCGGGCGCGGACCGATCGTGGACGTCCTGATCCCCGCGCTCGACGAGAGGCGCTCCCTCCCCCTCGTCGTCGCCGATCTTCCCCGTCCTCTCCTGCGCACGGTCGTCGTCGCCGACAACGGCTCGACCGACGGGACCGGGGACGTCGCCCGAGCGCTCGGGTGCGCGGTCGTCCGCGAGCCGCGGCGCGGCTACGGGAGCGCCTGCCTCGCCGGGCTCGCCTACATCGCCGGCCACCCTCCGCCTCCCGACGTCGTGGTGTTCCTCGACGCCGATCGCTCCGACCGCCCCGAGGAGCTCCCGCGCCTGCTCGAGCCGATCGCCCGCGGGGACGCGGAGCTGGTGGTCGGCTCCCGCGCGCTGGGCGCGCGCGAGCCCGGCGCGCTCCTCCCGCAGCAGCGCTTCGGGAACCTGCTCGCCGCCTTCCTGATCCGCCGGCTCTACGGCGCGGCCGTGACCGACCTCGGACCGTTCCGCGCGATCACCTGGCCTGCGCTCTCGCGCCTCGGCATGGCCGACCGCGGCTACGGATGGACGGCGGAGATGCAGGTCAAGGCGCTGCGGGCGGGGGTGCGCTACGCCGAGGTTCCGGTCTCCTACCGGCGGCGGGTCGGACGCTCGAAGATCGCGGGGACGGTCCGCGGGACGATCGGGGCCGGCTGGAAGATCCTCGCGACGATCCTCCGCTACGCCTGATCCTTGTCGTGGAGCGTCCGGATCTCGAGGACCTCGAACCGCTTCCGTCCGGAGGGGACCTCGATCACCACGCTCTCGCCGCCTTTCTTCCCCATCAGCCCGCGGCCGATCGGCGAGGCGGCCGAGACCAGCCCCTTCTCGAGGTCGGCGAGCTCGGGGACCACCAGCTCGTAGGTGACCTCGACGTCCATCTCGAGATCGACGAGCACCACCGTGGTCCCCAGCCCGATCCGGTCCTTCGGGATGCGGGAGAAGTCCATGGTGCCGAGCTCCGACAGGCGCCTCTGGAGCTGGACGATCCGGGCACGGACGAACTGCTGCCGCTCGAGCGCGGCATGGTACTCGGCGTTCTCCCGGAGGTCCCCCATCGCGACCGCCGTCTTGATTTCGCGCGGGAGGTCCACCGTTAGCTCGCGGTCGAGGGCGCGAAGCTCCCCTTCCAGCTTGGCGCGAACCTCCTTCATCGGAATCCTCCTCGTGGAGCCCGCTTACGTTATCACTCCGCGGCGAGGGCCGCCCGGCGCCCCCTGATTCGTTGACAGTCGCTCGGGTGGGCTTCTAGTATGAGCGGTCATGGATGGGCGGCGTCTGAAGTTCATCCTCATCGGCACCGGCATCGCCGCGACCATGGCGTTCATGCTGGTGGTCGCGACCCAGAAACCGGACGGCGGCTTCGCGTACTACGTCACGGTGCGCGAGTACAAGGAGCACGGGGTGCCCGCCGGGCACTTCCGCGTCAACGGCAAGGTCGCCCCCGGAACCATCGAGCGGCGGGACAACGGGAGCCGCGTCCTGTTCACGATCGCGGACAAGGAGGGGAACGCGACCCTCCCCGTCGACTTCACCGGGATCATCCCCGACACCTTCGTGGACGAGGCCGACGTCGTGGTCGAGGGGCGGTCGCGCCCCGACGGCGTCTTCGAGGCGACGAAGCTGATGGCGAAGTGCCCCTCGAAGTACGAGTCCGCGAAGACACCGGCGTCCGGCGTCTGATGTCCACGCTCGGCCACTTCGCCCTCTTCCTCGCGCTCGCCTCCGCGGCGTGGGCGGCGGTGGCGTCCTGGCTCTCCACCGTGTCGCGCGGCCGCGGCCTCCAGCGGAGCGCCGAGCGCGGCCTGCTCGCCGCCTTCGCGCTCGTCGTCCTCGCGGTCGTCGCGCTCGAGACCGGGTTCCTCCGCGACGATTTCTCGCTCGACGCGGTCTACCACTACTCCAGCGTCAGCCAGCCCCTCCCCTACAAGATCGGGGCGCTGTGGGGCGGGCAGTCCGGCAGCCTGCTCCTGTGGGCGCTGATCCTCTCGGGGATGTCCACGATCGTCGTGCTGACGAACCGGATGAAGAACCGCGCGCTGATGCCCTGGGTCGTCTCCACGCTCGGCCTCGTGCTGACCTTCTTCCTGATCCTGACGAACTTCATCGCGAGCCCGTTCGCAGGCGGCCCGATGCGCGCCGACGGCGTGGGGCTCAATCCCCAGCTCAAGAACTACTGGATGATGATCCACCCGCCGACCCTCTACCTCGGGTACGTCGGGTTCACGGTCCCGTTCGCGTTCGGGATCGCGGCGCTGGCGACCCGCCGGACGAGCGACCTCTGGTTCCGCACGACCCGCCGCTGGACGATCTTCGCCTGGTTCTTCCAGGGCGCCGGGATCCTGATGGGCTCGTACTGGGCCTACATCGAGCTGGGCTGGGGCGGCTACTGGGCCTGGGATCCGGTCGAGAACGCCTCGCTCATGCCCTGGCTCACCGGCACCGCCTTCCTGCACTCGGTGATGATCCAGGAGAAGAAGGGGATGATGAAGGTCTGGAACATGACCCTGGTCATCCTCACCTTTTGCCTCGCGATCTTCGGCACCTTCCTGACGCGCAGCGGGATCATCTCCTCGGTCCACTCCTTCGCGACCTCCGACATCGGCCCGGCGTTCGCCTGGTTCCTCGCGGTGGTCTTCTTCGGGTCGTTCGCCCTGCTGATCCTCCGGCTCGACGACCTGAAGTCCGAGGCGCGCATGGAGTCGGTCCTCTCGCGCGAGGCGAGCTTCCTGTTCAACAACATGATGCTGGTGGGGATCGCGGCGACGGTCCTCCTCCTGACCACCTTCCCGCTGATCTCGGAGGCGGCCACGGGACGGAAGGTCACGATGGGGCCGCCCATCTTCAACCTGGTCAACATTCCGTGGGCGCTCGTGCTCCTCTTCCTCATCGGCGTCGGCCCGCTGATCGCGTGGCGCAAGGCGACGGCCGAGAACCTCAGGCGGAACTTCACGGGGCCGGCGTTGACCGGGGCCTGGACGCTCGCGCTCATGCTCCTGCTCGAGGGACGCGCCGCGGCGCACGCCGCGGCCGACGTCGCGCGCGGGCTCGTCCGGCTGAACTTCGCCGCCGTGTTCGACGCGCTCAAGACCTTCTACCCCCCCCTGTGCTTCGGGATCGCCGCGTTCGTGCTCGCGACCGTCGCGGTCGAGTTCTGGCGCGGCGTCCGGGCGCGGCGGCACCAGTACGGGGAGGGCGCGGCGCTCGCCTTCGCGCGGCTGGTCTGGCGGAACAAGCGGCGGTGGGGGGGCTACACCGTCCACGTCGGGTTCGTGATCGTGTGCATCGGCGTCGCCGCGTCGTCGGCGTACCGGAAGGAGACCGTGCAGGTCCTCGCGCCGAAGGACGTGCTCAAGATCGACGGCTACGCGATGACCTACGACGGCTTCAGGCTCGAGGCGCTCGACGACTACGTCGCGGCGATCACCGAGGTCTCGGTCTGGCAGGACGGCCGGTTCGCGGCGCGCCTCGCGGCCGAGCAGCGGTTCCATCCGAACATGCTCTTCCCCGAGCTCCGCGCGGCGTTCCTCGAGGCGAAACGGCTTCGGGACGGGGACCCCGAGAGATACACGGCGGCGATCCGCGATCTCTTCGGCCTGATCGAGCGGCTGGAATCGCGTGAAGGGCGCGAGGTCAAGACCCCGTCGACCGAGGTCGCGATCCACAAGAGCTTCTCGCTCCGGGCGCCTCAGAGGTTCGGCGAGGACTTCTACGTGACCCCGCTCGGCGTCGATCCGATGACCGGCCGGGCGAACTTCAGGGTGTTCGTCAACCCGCTGGTCAACTTCCTCTGGTTCGGCGGGCTCGTGCTGGTGCTCGGCGCCGGGGTGTGCGTCCTCCCCGACGCGCGCGAGCGCAAGCGCCTCGCCGCCGCGATGGACGTCGAGGATCGCGCCGCGGCATGACCGCGAGCGGCGCGTACGAGGAAGCCGCCTCCGCGATCCTGTGCGACTGCGGCTGTCATCCGCAGTCGGTCAAGGACTGCGCCTGTGCCCGCGCCGGGGAGATGCGCCAGGAGATCGCGGCCGAGGCCAAGTCGGGGAAGACCGGCGACGCCATCGTGGCCGGCTACGTCGCGCGCTACGGACAGAAGATCCTGGTCACGCCCCCCGCGGCCGGGTTCAACCTCGTCGCCTGGGTCGGCCCGCCGCTCGGGCTGCTCGCCGCGGCGCTCGCCCTCGCCCTCCTGATCCGGCGCTGGCGCCGCTCGTCGCGCCCGGCGGCCGAGCCCACGGCGGCCGGGAGCCCGGACCCCGCCGACCTGGCGCGCCTCCAGAGCGATCTCGAGGAGCTCCGTTGATCGCCGCCCTCCTCATCGTCGCGCTCGCGCTCGCCGTCGCCGCGTTCGTGCTCGGCCCGCTCTTCCGCCCCGACGCTCGGGAGGCCGAGCGGGTCGCAGGGAAGATCTCCGCCGAGCAGGACCTGACCGCGCAGCACGCGATGGCGCTCTCGGCGCTGCGCGACCTCGAGGAGGACCGCGCGACGGGGAAGATCGGGGACTCGGACTACGCGGAGATGAAGGAGAGGCTCGCCTCGCAGGCCGTCGCGCTGATGAAGAGGCTGGATGCCCTCGCCGCCGAGCGGCGCTAGCTTGGACGCGGCCCCCCTCCTCGAGGCGCGCGGCTTGACCCGGCGCTTCGGCGCCACGATCGCGCTCGAGGGGATCGACCTCGCCGTCCGGCGCGGGGAGCCCGTCGCGCTCTTCGGCGAAAACGGCGCCGGAAAGACCACGCTCCTCCGTCTTCTGGCCGGAGGCTTGAAGCCGACCGCCGGGGGGGTCGCGGTGGAAGGGACCGACCCACGCCGCGCCGGAGCCGCCGCCCGGAGCCGCATCGGGGTCGTGTCGCACCAGACCCTGCTTTACGGCGACCTGACGGCGGAGGAGAACCTGGTCTTCTTCGCCACGCTCCATGGCGTCCCCTCCCCCGCGGCGCGGGCCCGCGCGCTCCTCCGCGAGGTCGATCTCGCGGAGCGGGGCGACGATCCGGTGCGGACGTTCTCGCGCGGTTTGCGACAGCGGGTCGCGCTCGCGCGCGCGCTCGTCCACGCCCCGCCGATCCTCCTCCTCGACGAGCCGGCGACGGGGCTCGACGCCCGCTCCACCGCCGCCTGGCGCCGCGCACTCGCCGAGGCGGCCGCGCGCGACACCACCTGGATCCTCGCGACGCACGACGTCGAGGAGGGGCTCGCGCTGTGTCCCCGATGGGTCGCGATCCGCCATGGACGCGTGGCCGACGCGGGATCGAGCCGAGGCCCCGAGGCCGACCGCGCCCGCGCGCGCGCCCTGGCGCCGTGAGCGACGCCGCGCCCCGCCCCCCGGGGTTCGTCTCGGCTTCGCTCGCGATCGCGCAGAAGGACCTGCGCATCGAGGGTCGGACGAAGGAGACCACGCTCGCGACCGTCCTCTTCGCCCTGGTCGTGCTCGTCGTCTTCGCCTTCGCCTTCGGCGGCGACGCCGTGCAACGCGCGGGCGCGGGCACGATCGTGCCGGGGGTCGTCTGGGTGACGCTCGCCTTCTCCGGGATCGTCGGCTTCACCCGATCGTTCCGCCTCGAGCGCGAGGACGACGCGCTCGCCGCGGTCGCGCTCGCGCCGGTGGATCGCGGGGCTGTGTTCGCCGGGAAGGCGCTCGCGAACTTCGTCCTCCTCACCGCCCTCGAGACGGCGCTCTTCCCCCTGACCTCGGTCCTGCTCGACGTCCCGCTCCTCGCCGCCGCGGCGCCGCTCGCGCTCGTCGTCCCGCTCCACACGGTCGGGCTCGCCTGCCTCGGGACCCTGTTCGGAGCGGTCGTCTCGCGCCTCCAGCGGGGGGAGGCGCTGCTCGCGACCCTGATGCTCCCCGCGGCGACGCCGCTGTTCCTGTCGGCGGTCCACTGCACGGCGTCGGCGATCGAGGGCACGCCCTTGGCCGCCGACCGCCACTGGCTTCTGCTGATCGGGGGACTCGACGTACTCTACGTGCTGGTCGCGCTCCTGCTCTTCGACGCGATCCTGGAGGACTGATGCGCCGCAGCTCGGATCTCGCGATGTCCGCGCTGACCGTCGCGACCGCGGGGTCGATGGCGGCCGCGCTCTGGCTGATCTTCCTCGTCGCCCCCGAGGAGCGGGTGATGGGGGCGGTCCAGAAGATCTTCTACGTCCACGTCCCGTTGGCCGCGATCACGTTCCTCTCCGTGTTCCTGCTCCTCACCGGAGCGGCGGGGTACCTCTGGACGCGGCGCGCGGGATTCGATCACCTCTCGATCGCCTCCGCCGAGGTCGGATGGCTGTTCTGCACGCTGGTGCTCGTGACCGGGCCGATCTGGGCGAAGCCCGCGTGGGGGGTCTGGTGGACCTGGGAGGCCAAGCTGACCACGACGCTGGTGCTCTGGCTGCTGCTGGCCGGGATCCTCCTCGCGCGGGCCTACGCCTCCACTCCCGAGCAGGGGGCACGGATCGCCTCCGTCCTCGGCGTGATCGCGGCGCTGGACGTTCCGATCGTCTACAAGGCGGTCGATTGGTGGCGCGGCCAGCACCCGATCGTGTTCGGCCCCGGGAAGACCGATCCGCTCGCGCCGGGGATGCTCGCGGCGCTCCTCGTCTCCATGGGTGCGTTCCTGCTCCTGTTCGCCCTCCTCGTCGCGGTCCGCGCCCGGCTGGCCGCTGAGGAGGACCGTCTCGCCGCGCTCCTGGAGGCGGCCGCGAGGTCCCGATGAAGAGCTACGCGTTCCTGTTCTGGGGGTACGCCGCGGTCTGGGCGGGGCTGACGATCTACCTGATCGCGCTCGGACGCAGGCTCTCGCGCGTGTCGCGCCGGCTCGACGCCCTCGAGCGGCGCGGAGGCGGCCGCGACGGAAGCGCTACTTGATCAGGTCGTCGAACGCCTCGAACTCCCCGAGCGCCGCGCCGTCGAGCTCCTTGCGCTTCGCCTCGAACGCGGCGACCAGATCGGCGTCCTCCACCTGCTTTCCGTCCTTCCACGACCGCCAGGCGGTCCGCACCGTCGCGTAGTCCTCGAACGTCATCCCGTGCGCGGTGAGGGCGTTGTAGCGCTCGACCCGATAGGCGCCGGCCGCGTCCACGTTCGAGCCCATCCGCTGCCCCTGCACCTCGCTGAAGTCTCCGGTGGCGATCGCGTTGAGCTGCTTCATCTTCTTCGGATAGCGCTCGATGACCTTCTTGACCGCGAGCCGTCCGGCGATGAATCCGTCCACGAGGCGCGGGGCGCGCGCGCCGGCCTCGCCTTGCGCTCCC